>JBBSFP010000169.1:0-6375 GCA_038238625.1 Tepidisphaerales bacterium | reverse complement strand
GATGAAGGCCTGCCCATGGTTCCATCAAGCGTGGGCAGCGTCATTTGCGAACGCCGCGCCCGCAGTGCCATGGCACGCAGCCAACCCTACAGCGCGCAATTCTGAATAACCTGATACCCCCTTATGGAGGGACTCATGAAAGACGACCATCGCATCCTGATCGGCACCCTGCGCCCCGAAGAATTCCGCGCAGCCGCTCTCTACTTATTCGGCCAGATGTCGCAGCGAATGATCGCCATCGAGATGAACCTGAGCCAGCCGGCGGTGTCACGGATCTTAAAAGACGCCAAGGTCAAGCTCGAACGCCTCGGTATTGAATTTTGCCCATCCCAATCCCCCCGTTTGCGCGGCTCCCGCCGCACCGTCCCCATTCCCGCGAACCTGCCCTGGCTCGCGTGATTCCCGCCCCCATCGCCTTTCCCCCGGGATTCCTGTCCGGGGGAACGGCTGGGACGGGAGGGCCTTTCATTAAAATTAGGTAATTAGACTGGAGCATCCCATGATTCGTAGACTCAAATTCCATCCCCGCGCTACGTTTTTGACTACCTTTGCCCTCACCTACGTGACGCTGCTGGTAGGTTGCGCCGCCGTGCAGAAGGGCGCTATTGAGGTTAAGAGCCTTACCACCCAGCCGGCGGTGCAGGCAGTGGCTACGGCGGTTCCCGGTGGGTCGACGACGCTGGCGATCGTTGGCGGGCTGGCCTCGTTGGTCGGCGCCTTTGCCGGGCGATTCAGCGCCAGCGGCACCATCAACAAGCATAAGAACACGGTGGCGGCGCTGGCGGATTTTGCCCAGCGCGTGCGGGGCATCGCCGCCGACCCCAAGACCCGCCAGGCCATCGACGAAATCGCTGGCACCCTCCCCCCCGCAGCCCAATCCGCCGTGGGCGCTGCCGCATCGCCGATCCGCCCGGCCGCAGCGCCTCCAGGAATGCCGATCCCAATGATCCCATAGGCCGCTAGGCCGCGTTTTTATCGGTAATTGTGCTATAGTTGATATCATATATGGGATCGCCGTCGATACAGTATTCACCGATCAATGCCTAAGATGATGAGCTAGAGTAAGGTGTCCCGTGGAGCAGTCATGAAGACCTTCGACTACCAACAGGTCGACGCTGTGCTCTCGCCGCTGAAGGCGAGGCTCAACGATTGCGCACATGGCGAAGGCGACCAATGCGAGACCTTAGATAGTCACTTGGATTGCTGCGCGACCATCTGCTTTCAAGTCGTTGAGTCACTCAAAGCCTGGGCGTTGAGTGTTTTCGCTGGCGAAGTGATTTTCGAGGCCGCAGTGGAAGATCGGTGGCGAACGGAAGTGGCACAAATATACACGCGGGCAACGGCGATCTGGCAGTCTGGCCGTAGCCTCGAGGTGCCTTGCTACCAGCTTCCGGGGCTGAACAACCTTCAATCTGGGCTATGGGAATTGCAATGGCTCCTGGAAAATTGGGTTTCGCCCAGGCGGTCTGTTGCACCCTTGCCGCGGGCACGGATGCAATTCACCACCGAGCAGAAAGCGGGAATTCGTGATCAACTGGCGGCGTTACCTCCGCTGGGCCTCGAAAATCCCATGCCCTGATATTCTGGAAGCGCAGGCATGGACGCCATTCCTTTAACTCCCATTGTTGTCAATTTAAACGATTCGATTTTCAACGAGATAGTGACTTGGAAATTCGAGGACGAGTTCGTTTCCCGCATCCTCCTCAACGACATCCCCCAGCGCCTGAAGTATGCATCATGCCAGATGTGGGCGTACGCTGATCCCGAGAGAAACCTCGTCGGCTTTGGCACGCTCGACGTTTGCAAGGATTGCTCTGAATTCTCCGATGACCAGCTGCACACCTACATTCCCCTCTTGGCCGTCGATTCATCGCAGCAGGGGCGCGGTCACGGCAAGTTGATCGTCAATCACCTGGTTAAGCAAGCCGCCTGTGTCGTAGCGGGTAACAAGACTCTGCACCACGCGGTCTTCCTCGATGTATACGAAAACAGCACTGCCGCTATTGGGTTGTATACGAAGTGTGGGTTTACAAAGCTCGACGGTCCATTCGTTGATTCAGACAACGATAAAACCTTCCTGATTATGGCCCAGCGCGTGACGCCCGCATAGGGGTTGGTCCATCCGCTTCCTCAATCGAGTCTTATTCATAACCAGCAACGCCATCTGCTGCGCAGGTGCCTGCTGTCGGAATACCCGCTAACTCCCAATGCCCTTGCCGCAATTTTCAGCCGAACAAGTTCGCCTGCTGGGGCAGTTGTTGGTGCCGATGCTTAAGGACGCGCTCGATCCGGAGCTGGATCGCCTGCGAGCCGAAATGAAGCTGATGCAGGAGCAGGTGAACGATGAGCTGCGCTCCCATGAATGCAGACTCAGCGCCCTGGAAGAAATCCGCTCGCGTTTCATGGCGATCTGGGGGTGCCTGTGGGGGCTGATCAGCGTGGCCGGGGGATCACTCTTCCAGATCATTCGCAACTGGCTTTTGCACAAATAAACGTGAGTTTCGTTTTTGATTTGAACCTGCCGTCGCGGGTGTGAACATACTATGAAAAAACTCTACATCTTATTGGGAATGTTGTGCGTTAGGGCTATGAATCCCGCATTTGCGGGACCGGCGACGCAGCCGTTTGTGATCGGTGTGTTTAGCCAGCCGCGCGCTTCAATGCCCGCCTGGAAAGCGCTGGGGATCAACACCTTTGTAGCCCACGAATCGGAGGGGGGAAAGGTGGAACTGGAATGGTGGGCGGGCACTGCGGCGCTGCAGAACTGCAACACGATTCGTGCCCCATCGACTCGCCCCGATTGGGAAGCCTGGGATTCCCACCAGGCTCCGGCGGGCGGCATCGCTTTTATGCTGGGCGATGAGCCGGACGGTAACGGGGTGGATGTGCAAACCCTCGCCGCGCAGGCAGCCACTTTCGCAAAGACCCAGCATGGACCGGCGACGCTGCCGGTGTTCTGCAACGTGCGCGGCGGCTCGCTCAACGGTTGGCAAAACCCGCCGGTGCCTGTTGAACAATACCTTGCCGTTGCCGACTGGCTGGCGTTTGATTTTTATGCCATCACCGGCTGGACCCAGCCTTCGCACCTTCTGGAAGCGGGGAAAATCCTCGACAATTGGCGATCCAAAACCACCGGTAAGCCCTGGCTGGTATTCGTCGAATGCAGCAAGCAGCAACTGGCTTGGGTCGATCCTGCGCTCGACCGCTGCGCCACCCCCGATGAAGTGCGGGCCATCGCCTGGGATGCGGTGATCCACGGGGCCAGCGGCGTAGTCTACTTTCCGCAGCAGTTTAACCCGTTTGTCTTCGATGCCATCCCAACCGATGTACGAACCGAAATTGACCGGCAAAATCGCTTGCTGGCTATGCTGGACTTCTCACCCGGGCAAGGGGTAAACGTACCTTCGCCCTTCGAATGCTGCCTGCGAACCTGGAATGGCCAGCCTACGTTTATCCTGCTCAACACCGGCACCACGCCAGCCACGCTGCCCACCGGGCAAAACGTACCGCCTCATGCGGTGGTGTTTGACCTGAGCAATCCTTTCGATCGCGCCCGGCAGTCGGCGATGATTGATTCACTCACCAACCAGATTGCCTTGTTGAAGACCAGGACGCCCAATCGCAAAGGACGGAAATGAATCTAACTGTTTCACCCCAATTACAAAGGAATAAACCCATGCCACTTTTCCCATCCCCGCTTGATTTAACAACACTCGCAGGCAAGCAGGCACAGACGGTCAAGCTGATTGATGCCCGCATTCAGCAGGCCGCCGCCTCGCTTAAGGCAGCCTATGACGAGCTGCGTAAGCAGGTCTACATCAATCCGCTGAAACTCACGCCCACGGAAGTGCATTCGGCTTTCCAGCAGCTAACGGTGACTGGGCTGAACGCGACACAGCTCAGCGAGCTGGCGCGCGTGGTGAAGGCGGTGGCCAACCGGTATCAGGAGAATGTCATCAGCGATGATGTGCCGCCGGCCACCATCACGGTGTAAATTCCCCGGCCAACACCATTCCCCTATATGGGAGATGAATAATGACAACGTTATTGAGCAGATACACAGTCTACTTCACCGTTTTTATGCTGGTTCTGTATGACATGGTGTGCGAGCTGCGTGGCTGGACCACGTTGTCGGCGGCGATTCGCCAGATTGATAACGACATCGCCGGGCTGCTTCGCTGGTTACTTTTGGGTCTATGGTTTCACTGGTTTGTAGGTCTTTGGCCGACGCCGCGAATTTAATTTGCCATTGATTGTTATATGCCGAAATCCACTACCTATATTGAAGCCGGTTCGGGTGATATGCGTGATGCCGGCAACTATGACCACGGCATACCCGTCGATGGTGACACGCTGATCATGACCGATCCGGTGCCAACCATTGCCCTGGATTCTGCGGTCACGCTGTCGGCTTACGATGGATCGCAATTGAGCGTAGGGTTTCCCACCGGGGGCAGTGGTGCGGACCCATCGGCGCGGTTGGTGATTGCCAGCGGGGGAAGCTGGAGCACCGCTGCCGGAGATTGGTCAGGCGATGCCACGCTGGCGGGCAGCGGGAGTTTCAGTGGCGGGGGCGTGGCCCATGGCCCGGTGGGGGATCATTGCCAAATCAGTGGCGGATGCGAAACCCGGGGCGGGGCGGGCGACGACTGCACCTGGCAGAATGCCATCAATTCCTCGGCGGCGGGGGATCATGCCCACTTCGATGCATCCACCAACACCGGCGCGCTGGGGGATTTTGCCACCTTCGATAATGGATCGCAGTGCTCTGCGGCGGATTTTGGTGAAGCCGCTACCTTCGGTCAAAGCTGCGCTCTCACCAGCGGCCGATGCCTGGGCACGGCTCTGCGCTGGACCGGCGGTGATGGCAGCATCAACGACGCCGACGGCACGCTTGACCTAGGCAACACCCTCATCACCGTGCTGACCGGGGCCGCGCTGGAGATTGATAATCTCCATGGGGGTATTACCGGCCCGGCCGGCCTGTCGCTGGCCAACGGCGCAACGGTGATCATCGGTTTCAATGGCGTGCAATGTGAATTGCAAGTGCCGATCACGCTGCCTGCCGATGCGGATGTGCGCGCGGGCACGCACTTTGGTTTTGAGGTATCGCATACCGGTTCGCTGGTGGTTCCCGGTCCGCCACCGGCCGTTGCCCCGCCGGGGCGCTACAGCGCGCAGGCGGATCTGGAGAACGTGGCCGGGCGGCAAAACCTGTCGGTCTACTCGCAGCTTGACGGCGCAGGTGGTGGGCCGGGCAGCGATGGCGGGGCAGATATTGGCCGCATCGCTGCTGCCATGCAGTATGCCGATGCGTTTATCGATCGTGCGCTGCGTGATGGCCCCTATCTGGTACCGCTAAGCGTGGCGACCGATGGCCCATTGCTGACCCACTGGGCCGCGGTGATTGCCGTGCACTGGCTGTACAGCGCCCGGTGGTTTGCCTCGCAAGCGGGCGGGCAAAATTCGGGCAATCCGTTTGCGCCGCTGCTGGCGGAAGTGCTGAGCGATCTTTCACGCTGCAAGAGCGGCGCGCAGCGGCTGGCATCCCCACGCCGCTGGCCAGGACCCACGGCTCCCTCAGCCGCCTGAAAACGATTCTCGATTTAATCGCGCGCCGATTGCACTGGATTTTGTCATGGATTTAATCACCCTCCCCATCGCCGATCTCTCATCTGACCCCGCTAATGCGCGCAAGCATTCAGCGCGTAACCTGGATGCGATCAAGGCCAGCCTGCGTCGCTTCGGGCAGCAAAAGCCCATCGTTATTGATTCCAACAATGTGGTGCGGGCTGGCAACGGCACACTGGCAGCGGCGCGGCAACTGGGCTGGACGCACATCGCCGCCGTGCGCTCCGATCTCCCGCTGGCGGAGCTGACGGCTTACGCCATCGCCGACAATCGCACGGCCGAGCTGGCCGAATGGGATGATGAAATCCTCTCGGCGCTGCTGCACGATCCGGCCATGGGAGATGTGGGTTTCACCAACGATGAAGTGAGCAAGCTCCTGGGCGACCACCCGCTGGAATTAACCGATGACAAACCCCAGATCGAAACGCTGGGCGAGAAGTATGAAGTGATTGTTGAATGCCGCGATGAGGAGCATCAGCAGAAGGTGTTTGAGCAACTGAGCCAATCGGGAGAGACCTGCCGGCTGCTGACGCTGTAGGCGGGTTTTGATTGAGGAAGTGCAAATTTTTTGCTTGACAAGTGTAAACACCCGCATACGATTTAGCCGATGAGTAGATCGAAGCAACCGAATCCAGCGATTGAAGCTGCGGTGCGCTACTCGGAGAAGCTGGGCTGGACGGTGACGATGTCTCAGGGCCATGCCTGGGGCAGAATCTATTGCCCGCATCATTCGCGCGATGGATG
>JBBSFP010000168.1:0-6410 GCA_038238625.1 Tepidisphaerales bacterium | reverse complement strand
GAATGGCGGTCCCGCTGAAGCTGTTGTTGGACATCGAGGTCGGCTGGAGCATAAAGCTCACAACCTTTCCGCCCGCATTGGTTACGGTCGCACTGAACTGCAGCGTGTAGTCATTTACGATAGCGGTTCCTTCACCATGCCACGATCCCTTCACCAGGAAGTGATAGTTTCCTTGCGTTCCGCCAGGAACCGGCTGAAGGCTCGTAGGCTGTAACGGCGAAGGATTACCGGGATTCAGCGTACGGCTGGGGTAATCGTTAATCGGATGCACCACGACCGGCGGGGACTTTGGTACTTTTTTATCGGCTCCGCTCAACGATGATCCAGCGGGCAAACTGATTGCAACCAGCAGCGCGGCGGCAGTTGCCCCGGAAGCGGAAATAGCAGTGCGTCCATTCATGATCGGCAAATACCCGCGAGGTGAATTCAAGCAAGTCAAAAGATGTGTCGTACGACATCCTACCCTACGAATATGAGAGCACCATGAGAATGGGCAAAGTTTGTCGTAGGCCTGACAGCGTTAGATGGGTAATTTGGGAGATTACGCGCGGGTGGCCATCAGATCGGAATCGGATTTCGGGTGGGAAGGCAACGTGGGAGCGGGCAGGGTTACAAAAAATACGGTACCGGCATCAATCATGCTCTCGACGCCGACGGTGCCACCCATCGCTTGTACGTGCGTTTGCACGAGCGATAGTCCCAGGCCCAGATGATCCTGCGCAGGCGCGGCAGCACGGTAGAAGGGTTCAAACAGACGCGGCAGATGCTTGGATTCGATGCCAACCCCGGTATCACGCACGGTGATTTGCAGCGTGCTGCCGGGCCCAATCTCGCAGCCGATCTCCACGCGCCCGCCGGGGCGGTTGTAGTCGATGGCGTTGCTCAACAGATTAGTCAGGATACTCTGCAGGCGAATGGGCTGGGTTAAGAACTGCACATCCTGATTGGTCAGTAGCAACAGAGTAATTTGTTTGGTCTCGGCTACGGCAGCCACGGCCGCCATACAGTGGCCAATGAGCTGGGTGATATTTGTGAGGGATGGATTTTGCTCGTGTTCGGTTCGCTCACCGCGCACTTGTTCCATAAGGCGCTCGACGAGCAGGCGAAGCGCACGCCCGTCCTGGCGGCAGGATTCCAGCGTTTGTCGATATTCGTCTGTGGTGCGTGGCTTGCGCAGCGTCACTTCGATGCAGGTCACCAAAGCCGCGACCGGGGTTCGAAGCTCGTGTGACGCCGCCGCTAAAAAACTGGTGCGCTGGGCGAACCCCTCTTCAAGCCGCGCGAGCATTTCGTTGAGGCGCTGACCGACCGGCTGCAATTCGGTGGGAAGATTTTGCACTTCGATGCGGCGTTGAAGATTTTGCTGATCAATGGCTCCGATTTCGCGGGCCGTGGATTGTAGCGGCCGCAACGCGATGCGCGACACCACCAGCGCCACCAGCGCCGTTGCCGGGCCGGCGAACAAACTGAAAAGGAGCAACGCCCACTGCAACCGGTGCAACAGATGCAGCAATGGCTCAGCAGAGGTGGAATAGGTAACAATGCGCTGTGAACCATCGACAAGGTTGAGGCGCACCTTGATGGTGCGCAGTGGCTGGCCTTCGGCGGTTTCAGAGAACCCGGCATGCAACAACTCGGGGGCCGGCAGGTTTGAATGCGTCACACGGGCCACGGTCTGGCCCATCTCATTTTGTATCAAGAAGCGATCTCCGGTGGGCGCGCTGTTCTCCTCGTGGGCTTGAGAACCGGTGCCCTGCTGCATCAGGCTGGCGGCTCGGTTGATCAGGGCAGTGTCCAGGTTTTCCAGCAAAACGGATCGCGTCATCCCGTATCCGACAACCCCCCCGGCGATCAGAAGAGCCCACACCGTCAGGAGAATGGCAACGGCGATGCGGCGGGTCATTGTTCCTGGGCCGACAGCATATACCCCTGCCCACGCCGGGTGTGAATCAGTTTTTGATCGAAGCCCCGATCGATCTTGTTGCGTAGATACCCGATATAGACGTCCACTACGTTGCTGGTGGATTCATCATGTTGATCGTAGAGATGTTCCCAGATGTCGGTGCGGGAGACGACGCGATCCACGCGATGGGCGAGATATTCCAGCAGGGCGAATTCCCGGGCGCTTAAATCCACTGTTTTTTGACCGCGTCTGACCGACCGACGGGCGGTATCGACCTCCAGCTCGCCGATCCGCAAAACCGCCGATTTTTGCCCATGACCACGCCGTATCAGGGCGCGCACGCGCGCCAGCAGCTCATCCCAGTCAAAGGGTTTTACGAGGTAATCATCGGCACCCAGGTCGAGCCCGCGCACGCGATCTGCCATCGCATCACGAGCGGTGAGGCAAAGGACCGGCGTTTGAACGCCCCGCAGCCGAAGGGTTTTGATAATTTCCCAGCCATCTTTGCCAGGAAGCATCATGTCCAACACGACGCTGTCGTAATCATTCACTAATGAAAGGTGCGAAGCCTCGTTGCCATCGGACGTTAGATCGACGGCGTATCCTGCCTCGCGAAGTCCCTGTGCGATCGACCGGCCCATGGATGGATGATCTTCGGCTACAAGAATGCGCATGATCGGTAAGGGGTAACTTCAATGGGCAGACAAGCTATTTGGAGTGGAACCAAGGTCCGTGAAAAATTCGGTTTCAGTCATCTCCCCGGCCGATCCGTCCACGCGCGCTGCGTTGACATGATTGGCGGTGTGCCAGGTGGGGAGCGCGTCGAAAACCAGCACGGCGTTGGATCGGGCACTGAACAGCGGATGACCGCTGAGCGTGGTCAGTGGGCTACCGGTATCGCGCCAGTCATAACTGGAAATGCCACCTCCGGGATACAATTCATTGTCGGCGGGGCAAATGAACAAACCATGCCCGGAAATAAAAGGTTGCAACGAGCGTTCCCAAGTCATGTGGTTGGTGTATGCATCGGGGAGAATGCCATCGTTGTTGGCGGCATACAGGTGAAATGAAGCCGCCAGGTCATGCAGGTGTGCTACGCAAGAGACTGCCCTCGCCGCCGCCCGCGCCCGGCCGATCATCGGCAGCAGTAAACCCACGAGCACAGCAATGATCCCCGCGACGACCAGAATTTCAACCAGGGTAAACCCCCGGCGAGCAGGAAACCGTGCATCAGGATTTGCTTGATCGCGGCGGCATAAATTCGTTCTGCCGTTGCAATTTATTTCGGAGGAACGGCCTCGGTCCGAAAGTTCGGACATTGAGGGCGGCGAGGATGTTTGCGCGCATTGTCGCATCATCCGGCATCAGAACCCCTTTTGGACCTTCAATTGCACCGGTAGATCAAGTGGTCAGTGTTTCGTGCGCGCCGGCGCACGGGAAGGGCCGCTCAATTCTGTCCGGATTCGGCATTGTTTAACCTTACAGCTGCCGCAGCACCCTACAACCGATCGGGCGGGCGATCCCCGCGGAAGGGGGAACCTGCCTGATTGCTCCCTACGCGTTTTAGCATGGATGGCGCAGAAATTACTCTGCGCCTGGATAGCGGAGTTTGGTTCGGGGTAAAGCCACCATGGCTTAACTTAGTTGTGTACAAGGGTTGCGAATATAGAGAGCTAACACGAACTGTCGCAGACGTCAAGTCTGCAGCTGTCTGCCGACATGGGTTATCCGTGCCTTCAAGCACCCCGAACAGGGTACCTCATAAAGCGATCTGGATGGAATGTAGGGTTCTCCCAATGAGCGTGGGGTATACCTATAATGGGCTGATGGCCCTGACGCGCGAAATGTTTATGGATCGGCTAACGCATATCGTGCGCGAGAAATTCCCTCTGGTGAAATTAACGTCTCCTGATGGGGGTTTTGCCGTTCGGATCAACGGGCATCTGGCACCGCTGGAGAACCTTTACCGGATGAGCAGCCTTGATCCCGACCAGTTGCAATATCACATTCAGCGGTGGGTGGTGGAGTTGCTGCGGGTCGGCGAAGGCACGCCTGATGAGGAAGGCTCGTTCGAACTTTTAAAGGATCGCGTGTTACCGATGGTGCTCGCCGCTGATGTGGCGGAGCAGCGAACGCAAATCGTTTGGCAGCCATTGATCGATGGATTGATCGTGGCGTATGCGATCGATTCGGATCGCACCATCGCTTATCTGACCAAATCCCACTTTAAACGCTGGAAAATTGATGCCGATCAACTACACGAAACAGCCATGAATAATCTAGTGGCAAAAAGCCAGGCGATTGCAGCGCACGCTGCACAAGACGATGATTCGGGGCGGGTGAACCTGATCATTTTCCAACAAATGGACGGCTACGATGCCAGCCGCATTTTGCTGCCGACACTCCATGAACGGCTGCGCGAACATTTAGGCAGCCCATTCGTGGCGGCCATTCCCAATCGCGACATCCTGTTATGTCTTCGCGAGGATGAGGATACGCTCAAGCGGCTGCGCGGGCAGGTCACCGAAGATTTTCTGAATATGCCGCACCAGATTTCTCAGGAGTTGTTTTTAGTCACCAATGATGGAATAGCCCCCCGAGGGTAAGCTCGGGCGGTGCCCGATTACTTGCCGAGCATAGTCCGCTCAATGAATCCCGTATCGACGTCCCCGCTCTGAAAATGGGGGTTGTCCATGATCTGAAGGTGAAGTGGGATTGTGGTCCGAATCGGGGAAATATGAAACTCGGATAGCGCTCTTTTCATCGTGGCAATGGCTTCGGCGCGGGTAGGGCGATGAACGATCAGTTTGCCGATCATTGAGTCATAATTGGGGGGGATGCGGTAGCCGGCATAGGCGTGACTGTCGATTCGGACACCGGGACCGCCGGGGAGGCGAAATTCTTCGATGACGCCGGGCCACGGAGCAAAGTTGCGTGCCGGGTCTTCGGCATTGATGCGGCATTCGATGGCATGACCCGTCTGCGCGACCTGCTTTTGCGTGAACGATAATCGCTCGCCGGCGGCGATGCGGATTTGCTCTTTGATCAAGTCAATTCCGGTCACGGCTTCGGTGACCGGATGCTCGACCTGAATGCGCGCGTTCACTTCGAGGATGTAAAAACTCTGATCCTTGTCGACCAGGAATTCCACCGTGCCGGCATTGGTGTAATTGGCGGCCTTGACCAGACGAACCGCTGCGGCGCACAGCGCCTGCCTGGTTTCACTGGCGAGCATGGGGCTGGGAGATTCTTCGACCAGCTTTTGATGACGCCGTTGCAGCGAGCAGTCGCGCTCATACAGATGCATGGCGTTTCCATGGTGGTCGGCAAGCACCTGGACCTCGACGTGCCGGCCAAATTCGATGTATTTTTCCAGATAAACGGTGGAATCTTTGAAAGCGTTTTCGGCCTCCGCCTGGGCGGCTTTGATGCCAGCGCGCAGGGTCACTTCGTTGTGCGCTACCCGCATGCCGCGCCCGCCGCCACCCGCTGCGGCTTTAATGATGACCGGGTAACCAATTTCGCTGGCGATCTTGATGGCTGTCTTTTCGTCCTCGACCGCCCCTTCAGATCCCGGCACCGTAGGTACCTTGGCGCGACGGGCCAGCCGCTTGCATTCCACCTTGTCACCCACCGCCGCCATTGCCGCAGCGCTAGGTCCGATGAATTCGATCTTGCAACTGCGACATACCTCGGCGAAGTGGTCGTTCTCTGCAAGAAACCCATACCCGGGATGAATGGCCTGAACATCAGCGATCTCGGCGGCTGAGATGATTCGCGGAATGTTCAGGTAGCTAGCCGCCGGCGGACCTTCGCCGATGCAGATGGCCTGGTCCGCCAGCTTTAAATAAGCAGCATCCCGATCGGCGGTCGAGTAGACCACGGCGGTATGGATATTGAGTTCTTTGCAAGCGCGGATGATGCGCAGTGCAATTTCCCCGCGATTGGCTATGAGGATCTTGGAGAACATCGAAAAATCAGTTGGGCTTGACCAAAAACAAGACCGTTCCAAATTCGACGGTTTGCCCGTCCGCAATCATCACCCGGGCAATGCTGCCGCGCGTTTCGGCCTTGATATTGTTGAAAACCTTCATGGCTTCGATAATGCACACATCGGTTTCTTCATCAACCAGGCTTCCAACGTTGACAAAACTCTTACCATCAGGCGTTGGCTTGGAATAGAACGTGCCCACCATGGGGCTCTTGATCGGTGTATAGTGGGTTTCTTCGGAGGCCCCACTCGCTGAAGCCGACTCCGCCGATCCAAAAGCCGCCTGCGGTGCCGGGTGGGTCATTGATGAACCAGCGGGCAGATTCGGGGCAATGGCCGCCACCTGCCCGCGCTTGAGAATAACGCGCTTGTTGCCATCGCGCAGATCGACAGTATTAAGATCCCCCTGTTCCATCAGGGCGACAATCTGCTGCAGCAGCCGCAGATCCATCGGGCTGGACCCGGTTCGCAAAGCCGCCGCATCGTCGGCGGCGTTTTGCGTCATCTTGGCGGGTT
>JBBSFP010000167.1:0-6432 GCA_038238625.1 Tepidisphaerales bacterium | reverse complement strand
CACCGGCGCGAGCCAAATCGGCCATGTGAGATAGGCCATCGCTACCGCCTGAATCGTGCCGACGGCCACCGTTCCCCGTCCCCGATACAATGCAGAGCTTTCAGCCCCGCCAAGCGATTCCAGAAAGGTGGCTGCGCCCATCAGCCCAATGACGAACGCCATCAGCACAGCCATACACCGCAGGCACTCGGCCACATGCACGCCATTGTCGGAAGTGTAACTAAGCCAAATCGCCCCCGAGCCCAGGGTTAGCATGATCGCCACCAGCACCCGCGCGCGCCATTGTGCAAAAGCCATGGCGGCAGGCGGGCCGATGATCGCAACCAGAAAGATTGTTCCCAGGTATAGCCCCAGTGAGCCTGGTTGCACCGCACCCGCGCACAGCCGTGCTATCAGCAATCCCCCAAACAATCCGATGCACGCACCTTGCAACCATTCCAGATTTTTTAGGGGCGCGGGAAGGCGGTGGGGAACTTCACCCACGCCGATGGCCCTCACTTGCTTGCCGGCTGGCTGGTCGGCTGTATAGCTGGCTGGCTAACCGGCGCGGCAGCGGGCTCGATGACCAACCAAACCCGGGTATCGGGAGGCGGCATTGCCTCGGAATTCGCCTTGTAGGGTCGATCTTCCAGCCCATGATGGCCAGGATCCTTCATGGTGATCACCGACAATTCTGAGGTTAACACCGACACGATTGACCCCGTTCCGTCTGCGGCATAGGTATGATCTTCCATGAGCTTTGAACCACAAAAAAGCCATTCCAGCGGAGCGGATTCCTTGTTATCAGAAGCATTGGCCATCAATTTATGGGCAGGCACGTTGACGGTTTTGCCATTGGATTGATATTCGCAGGTCAGCTTCACCAGTGGTCCGTGCGCGGGGGTCGAGACGTTGGTATCCCGATCGTACTTGGCTGGTTCCCCGGGGACCAGCCCGATGATCAGCAGGGCGGCATGGATGAGCGACGGCTTGGCGGCGGTGCGCAGCACCGATTCGTATTCATTGGTATCCGTAGCACAGGCGAAAAACTCCAACCCGTAATCGGCACGCACCGCTTCGCATTCCACCCGGACTTGCTTTCGCCTGGCATCCACCTGGATATGCGGCATCGGCTCGGCCGGCTGCGTCGCCGGGTCGGCGGCGATACATGTGACCTGGGAGGCGAACAGAACCATTGCCACGCATCCTGCGATCACATGCAGAATACCCGGCCGTTTTGATCCAAGGGTCATGGAGTTTACCGCCTATACCGAAGATATATCCGCCTCCGGAGGGTCGCAAAAATCGCTGGCCGCAAAGTTGCGGAAACACTCCCCGGCTCTGATTTAGCCTAGCTCGCCTTTGTGTGATGCACCTGATGATAGACATACACAAAGGGCACCGCCAAGACACTGAAAACCCGCAGAATCATGGTTGCCGCTATATTGCGCTTGCGCCGGCGACCAAATTCGGTTACCTCAAATTTTTCGCTGTCAGGGGCGGGTTTCGAAGATTTGCGAGCTTGTTTTTGTTTTTCCACATTCGATCCAAAGTGGGAACAACGAAAGGGATTCATTTATCACAGCGTTCGGGCGGAAATCGGTTCATTTCCCAAACATCTTGGCGATAAAAAAAATCACCACAGCACCGAACAAGCCACCCCCCATGAGGAGATAAATCAACGAATAACCCACTGCGGCAAAGATCAACGACATCAGGGCAAGGACAATCATGTGCGGCTCCAGTTAAAGATCACAACTCAGCCGTGCCGGGCAAGTGGACTATTTGCCCTTAGCAAGCTCGTCGACAGCACGGGTGCAAAGCGGATACCAAAATCCTGCAAATAATCCGGAGACATGTGCCCCCGGAAGGAATCGTTAACAGCACCCCAAAAATCAGCGGGCGAAGGGAGTCGAACCCTCAACGTCAGGCTTGGAAAGCCTGCACTCTGCCAATTGAGTTACGCCCGCGATAACACTCACCAATTTTAGCCATAATCGGAGCCGCTTGCTACCGAATTGCTCTTTCGTACTCACCCTCGACTCCGGATTACATTACTATTGTGTAATTGAGCTTGCCGGGGTAAAAACCTGCCCGGCCGTGCGTTTTAAGTAGACGCAGGATTTTCGGCTCACACACCGCGCCGTCAGGCGCTTTTACCGGAAGGATCAGTCCATGTTTCGTCAAACTGCACTCGTCACCCTTATGCTAACCGCGGCGTTGCTCACGGGCTGCAACCGCACCGACCTTTCCAGCCCGAAGGCGGCAGCCAAAACGTTCTTTAAGGCCATGGAAAACAACGACGTCGCCACCGCCAAAAAGGCCTGCACCGGTGCCGATGACAAGTCCATTGAGTCTCTGGCCGCCACCATGGCGAACTTCAAAAAGTTCAGCGACGCTGCCAAGTCCAAGTTTGGCGATAAGGCAAAAAACCTGGACGATTTGAAGGCCTTTGATGTGGACTCGATCGATCAAGCCACCGTGAAGGAAAACGGCAACGAAGCGATGTTGGATTCCAAGGGGTCCAATGCGAAATTGAAAAAGGTTGACGGTGACTGGAAGGTCGATGTATCCGATATGGCGGCCATGCTCCCGATGATGAAAGGTCTCGGCGACGCCGCTGGAAAGGCGGCCGATGGAATCAACAACGGCAGCATCAAGACCATGGAAGATGCGAAAAAACAAGTCATGGGCAGCGGGATGGGCATATCAATGCCGCACTGATGCGCGAACCCGTAGCAGGGTGATCGCCACGGTGATCTTCACAATGAGCACCGCATCTTCGCTGATGCGGTGTTCTTTTTTGTGGCACGATCCGCTATCAGCAATTTGGCACCAAGCGGTTAGAATCCAGCCATGAGCGAACCGACTCCTGAAGAAAACAGCGGCGAAATTCCACCCGAAAATCCATCGCCGCCTGACTCAAAACCGCCCGACCCAAAACCGGCCGACCCAAAACCGCCCGAGCCGAGCAAGCCGGCTGATGCCAACGCTCCCCGGCCCGCGAGCGCACCATCGGTCTTTTCGCAGGGGCTGTCATACGCCCAGATCAGTGCGCGAGTACCGGAAAAGATCGTGCGTGGGGTATTTGCCACGGCCTCGCTGGTGATCAATGGGTCACATGAGATTGCCATTGATTTCCTGCTGCGCCTGGTGCCCCCGCCGATGTTAGCCGCCCGGGTGATCATGCCGTTTGGCCTCTTGCCATCGGTCGTACAGGCGTTGCACGAAAACATCGAGAATTACCGGTCTCGTTTTGCGGCCCCCGCGCCGCCTCCTGCGCCGCCTCCAGGGTTTGTCCCACCCAAAATCCATGAGCTTTATGAGGAGATGAAACAGCCGGAAGATGTGATGGCCGGAGCGTATGCCAACAAGCTGATGATTACACATTCGCCGGGCGAATTTTGCTTCGACTTCATTTTCGACCTTTTCCCGCGCCCGGTGGTGACCAGTCGAATCTACATGAGCGCCCAGCAGGCACCGGTGCTATTGGAAACCCTTAAACGCATTTGGGGCCAGATTCAGCAACAGCATCAACAACAAGCAGTGCCCCCGCCGTCTACTCTGCCGCCCGAATCACCTGGGGCACCGCCCGAATCACCACCGGCATCTTCACCGGCCCCGCCCACGGATTGAAAGGGACGAAGTCGCCAGGACTTCCGCGCTCGCTAACCCGGAGGTAATTCGAATGTTCTGCAGAAAATTCACCGCAACCCGATCGCTACCGCTGTGCATTGCGGCGAGCATCAGCCTGATGGTCGGATCGAATCAGAATTCCGCCACGTGTTTGTTTGCAGGTGCGACTACCCGCGCGTCTGCGGAGGAGTCATCACGCTCGGAGATCTATCATCAAGGGTTGGAGTTGCAGAAAGCCGGCCATCTCAAAGACGCTGCCGCAAAGTTTGAAGCGGCCACGGGGGAAGGATATGAATACGCCCCTGCTCTTAACCATTTTTGCTGGTTCCTTTCCGCCAATGCAGATGAAGCGTTCCGCGATGCTAAGCGGGCGGTGCCGCTGGGCGAGCGCGCGGTGACGGCAGCCAAGGCCGCGCAGGATGTGAAAATGTCGGGCGATTGTCTGGACACGCTGGCGGTGGCTTATGCGGAGTCAGGCGATTTCGCCAAGGCCGTCGAGCTGGAGACGGCGGCGCTGGAGATTGCCAAAGGGGAGAAATCGCGCGATCGAATTCACGCTTTCAGCGACCGCTTGGATCTTTTCCAGAAACGCACGCCGTACCACGACAAACCCAAATAAAAGCAACACGCTTTTCGGGCATCGGCTGCCGGAAAATTCGGCCGCACTTCATGCCGTTCCCAGTGCAGCCAGCGCCCCCACTGGCTGGAATTGCCTCACTTGCGCGACCGCAGGTGACGTCTCCGTTATTTCTCGTCCAGCAGCTTGGGAATCTGCTTTTCAAAATCTTCCCGGGCGTCAACGCTGCGGCAGACGCCCTTCTTGTCGATCAAAAACATCCGGGGGATGGAGTCGATCCCGAACTTTTTAGCCAGCGGGTGCCAGCCCGGTTCCTTAGCGTCAAAGAGCTGGGGCCAGGGCATTTCTTTGGCATTCTCCTGGAGGAATTTGGTCAACGCATCCGCGGTATTGTCACAGGAAATGCCCAGCACTTCCAAACCCTTGGTGTGGAAATCGCTATACACTTTCTGCACACGCGGCAGCTCTTCCCGGCAGGGCCCGCACCAGGTGGCCCAGAAATCCACCAAAATCACTTTCCCTTTCCAACTGGCGGTACTGAATTCCTTGCCATCGGCACTCGGACCGGCAAGCTCCAGGGGCTTGTCAATTAAGGCGCGCAGCTTCTGGTCCGCGCCGAGTTCCGCCGATGCCTGCTTGGCGACTACGCTCGTCATTCCGTCGAGAATTTTATTGATGCGATTCCCGAGATCCACGTTCTGGGTCTGCTGGAACAACGTCATCAAGGCCCCGGCCAGCGGGTCGCTGTTGGGGTTGGTCCGGGCCAGTTCCTGCATCTGGTCGAGCACGGCCGCTTCGGCGGGAACATCTTTCAGATTCTTCAGCCACTGCACGCGCAATTGCCCGATCTTGCCGGACAACGCGACAGCCGAATCCTTGCTCTGGCTATCTTGCAGGAGATGGTCAGCTGCCTGCTGGTCACCCAGAAATGCCAGCAAGACACTGTATTCTGATTTCTGCACAGCCATCGGCTCTTTGTATTCCGGATTGGCGGCGGCAAGTTCATCGGCATAGTTCAAGAGCTTGCGGATCAATGGAACGACCTTGGGCGCAAGTTCTTTGCGAACCTGATCGTCGTTGATCAGCTTGTTGGGTGAATCGGCGACTTCCGCCAACTGATTGTTGGCTGCCTGCATGTCCCAGATGATATTTTCAGTGGTGCGCGGGGAAGGGGCGGTGGTGGTCGCCGGGCCATCGGCACGAACCCCCGTGATCCAAGCCATGGGCACGAGCAATGCTGCGGTCACACCGATCAATGGCCCTGCCAGGCGCCGCCCCCACTGTTGCCCCGAATTTCGACCCGAACTTCGACGCTGGCTCGTTGATGATTCCATTAAGTCACCTCAAAAGGTTTATGGTTGCGGTCTCTGATCGTCTCCAACCTTATACGCCTCAGCCGGGCAAATCACGCTGAAAAAATAGAATCCTTGAGGGGGCTTGAAGCGATTAAAGCAATCCAGATGCGTTTTCGCGAAGCTTACGTTGCACCAGCGTATCTCGCCGCGCGGCGGCAGCGTTTAGATATTCCACCAGCGCGCTGGCTTGCGAATCATCCAGAAGACGGTCCAGCGACTGTAGCTCGAGGAGCAGCCGAGACAATGATTGGCGAACCTGCTGGCGATTATCGTGCAGAATGTCTTTCCACAGGTTGCCATCGCCCCCGGCGATGCGCGTGGTATCCAGGAACCCATTGCCCGCCAGGGCCAGGGCCGGATCGCTCTGGACCATCACCAGCGCGGCAGCCAGGGCGTGGGGAAGATGGCTGATATCGGCGATCAGGCGGTCGTGATCCAACGGGCTGAGGTGCGTGGTCCGCATACCCAGCATTTTCCAGAATGCGGTCACCTTGCTGAGTGCAACAGGATCGGTCGCGGGGGTGGGGGTTAAAATGCACAGCGCGTTTTGGAATAAGTCCGCGCGGGCGTATTCGACGCCACGCTTCTCACTCCCGGCCATTGGATGGCTCCCGATGAACACGCCGGCAGGTAACTTCGTATCACCGGCATGCACCACTGACTGTTTGGTGCTTCCGACATCCGTTACCAACGCCCCCGGGGGCAACGCCGGGGCAATTTCCTCAATGATAGACCCCAGTAGCCCGACGGGCGTACATAGAATCACCAGCTCGGCCTCCTGTACGGCGGCTTGCGGGTCGGCGTAGGCAATATCAATTGCTCCAATTTCCAAGGCCCGTTTAAGAGTTTCTGCTCGATGGCCGTAACCAATTATATGGCATGTGT
>JBBSFP010000166.1:0-6451 GCA_038238625.1 Tepidisphaerales bacterium | reverse complement strand
TGGCGTGGTACGCGCGGGCGTGCCGGGATCGGGGGTTTCGTTTGCGATTCCGGTGAGCCTGGCCCGAAAATAGCTGTCAAGCGCGACCGTTGAAGCCTTGCGATGGCATTGTGCGCTTTGATTTGGTCGCGAACCGGTGAAGATCTTCAGTCAACCGGTGCTTTCGGAATGGGGGGCGGCTCGGGCGGACGGATTGGCGGATCCCTGTAGGAAGGGATTGAAGACGGAAGTCCAACACGCATAAAGAAGCGTGCGAAGGACTGCGAAAAATGCTCCAGATAGGGGGAGCGAAGCCGCCAACGCTGTTGCATTGAGCGCGCGTGTGTACTCATGTACCCGTTGGGCAGGCTGTAGATGGTTCGAAAATACACGACATACGCATCCCACTTGTCCGTGGGATCTGTGGTGGACCCCAGCAAGTGAAGTCCTTCGACGCGTCCCTGTCGGACATTTTCCCAGGCACCAGACTTCTTGAATGTCGGTGTATATTCCTCGAATCGACTGAGGGAGTGAATCGGGCAGCACGCGACGAGAATCGCCTTGCCGTTCTCCAGGTCGCAGCTCTGCGTCATGATGATGAGGTCGATGACATCGATCCGCACCTTGATCTGGCCCTCTGCCGTTCCAAAATCGGCTGGGACGATCGGGACTGAGCAGCCAGGTAGGAAATCGCCCTGAGCAAGCTTTTCGCTTGTCAGCTGTTCCCAGAAAGGTTCTAAGTTGGTTGCCTGATCAAGGGGCGGCATCAATCCTCTAAAAGCTCGAACGAGACCGGAGGAATCAGAGCGCCGCGCTTTAAGGCCACGTTTACGAAGTAACTTTTTAGCGGCGGAACGGTGTTGTAGGTGAATGTGTCTTCGTGTTCGGACGAAAGGATCGATTCCGAGAGTTCGTTCGTCCGCCTCCGCACATCAAGGATTGAGCTTCTGACGGCTTTGAAATCCTGCCCGTGAAGTTCGTTGTCGCTGTACGGCTGCATCGCGGTACCGAGCGTCAGCGCTTCGGCGGGTGCTACGATTGCGACAAGGGCGACCGGGGTTAGCGTTGCAAAGGTAGCCATTATTTGAATAACTCCCTGGTTGAGTCGGTGATGCAACCTTCGAAAACCTCGTTCTTCTTATTGTGCAACTGTTCGAAGCACTTCCACAAGGCATCCTCTTCCTGAGGCAATTCGTGTACCCGAAACAGGTCGATATCCAAAATCACGGACGCGGTCATGGGCTGAGTTGTCGGCGGCGGTGCCAATTGCTGGTTCAGTACGAGCAACGATTTCACATCCTCCTGCGGGATCTGGAGCTGCATGAAAAACGTCGAAAGCCCTTGGGGTAATTTTGGCGACACTTCGGGCACGGTGAGCAAGTAATCTTTGAAATCGCGAATCGGCAAGGGCAATTCAAGCCTGTTGATGTAGCGGACGCCTATGCGAAGGATTTGTTCCGGTTTAAGCGCCGCCTTGCACAGTCCCCACAAACGCCGCGCTTCGTCCCGGAAGGGCAGCCAGCTTTGGTACGGGGCCAATTGAAAAGGTAAAGCCGCCGTTGCGGACCTGCCAGATTTGCAGTTTGTCGGCTGCTACAAATGCCCAGCCATGCTGGGCGCTGCTCTGCCTGGTGATGTCCGGTGCGACATTGGGCTGTGACCCGTCGAACGTGATCGAGGCGGTAAAAATCGGCTTTTTCTCGGGATACGAGACCGCTTCATTGGCTTGGAGTTCGGCCAATTCGGACCGGGTGGCCTCGCGCCCCTTGAACTGAATTTCAATGAAGGCCTCGGTGATCGGTGCTTTTTGGTAATGAGTCACAGCTGTTTTATCGGTCGTATTCGGGTGAGACACAAGGGGTTGATGAGTGCCGGACGACGTTATCGCTGTGGGGACGCCGGTCGTCAACCTGCCACCGAGGGGTCGGCTGTTCCCGGGATCTGGTCGTAAACCTGCGTAAGCAAATGCTCGTCCACCACCTTGCGGAAAAAGTCTGGGGTGTAGGGTATCTATTATATTTTTACCTCGCCTTGCCGTGATTGACATCTGCGGGTTTGCATTTAACCTGCCTTTCGCAACTTTTGGTAGTAACCTTCTTCTTTTCGGAGCGATTTCATGGATAAGGTGCGATTTGGCGTTATTGGGTTGGGGAACATGGGTGGCTGGCATGCTAAGGCACTGGCAGCCAAGGCCGCCAACGCGCCCGGGGGAATTGAGAACGCAACCCTGACGGCCGTGTGTGACATTGATGCGGCCAAGGTGGAGCAGACCGCCAAGGCGACGGGTGCCCGGGGATTTGCCACGCACAACGAAATGATGGATTCCAAGCTGGTGGACGCGGTGATTATTGCCACGCCACATTATGACCATCCGCCGATCGCCATTGATGCCTTTTCGCGTGGCATCCATGTGATGAGCGAAAAGCCCATTGCCGTTTCGGTGAATGCCGCCCGCAAGCTGAACGAAGAATACAAGGCGAAGTATTCGCATCTGAAATTTGGCATCATGTTCCAGTCGCGGACGTCGCCGGTAGTACAGAAGGTGCGCGAGCTGATTAAAGATGGTGACCTCGGTGAGATCACTCGGCTCACCTGGCTGGCGACCAGCTGGTTTCGCACATGGACCTACTATGCCTCCGGCGGTTGGCGTGCCACCTGGAAGGGCGAAGGCGGGGGCGTTCTCATCAATCAGTGCCCGCACAACCTGGATGTCATTCAATGGCTCATGGGCGACATGCCCAAACGCGTCACGGCGGTGGCATCCATCGGGAAGACGCATCCGATTGAAGTTGAAGACGAGGTGTCGGCCATTCTGGAATATCCCAACGGCGCCATCGGTCACTTCGTGACCACCACCGGCGAAGCGCCCGGCACCGATCGCCTGGAGATTGCCGGTGATCGGGGCAAGGTTGTAGTCGAGAATTCAAAGCTCATGTTTTATCGCACCCGCCAGAGCGTGCGCGAGGTGAACCAGAAGAGCCCTGAGAGCTTTGCGGATGTGGAGAGTTGGCCGATTGAGATTGCCGTGGGCCGTGGGCCGGGTGTGGGATCGGCGCATGCGGTCGTGCTGACGGCATTTGTGAAGGCCATCCTGAATGGCGACAAGATGCTGGCCGACGGCGTGGAGGGTGTGCGTGGGCTGGAGCTGGGTAACGCGATGCTGATGGCCGGAATTACGGGTAAACCGGTGGACCTTCCGATGGATGGTGCAGCCTACGACCAATTCCTGCTGCAACTCGAAAAGCAGTATGGCGGCAAAAAGACGCTGACAACCCGCGAAGGCGTGGTGGACTTTTCTAATTCGTTTCACGGAAATTAGAGTGCCAAGGCATTTTTTGTTTTAGGACAATTGAAAACGCCACGGCCTGTTGGGCCGTGGCGTTTTTGTTGGATGAATTGAACTGAATTAGCTATCGGCCGGTTCGCCCGTCGGGAGCGGACGCGGATGGATCACCGCGGCCAGTTCGGCCGGAATCGGCGGGCGGCTCACCCCGACCAGTTCGACCTGAATCGGCGGGCGCTTCGCCACGACCCGTGCGGCCGCTGTCGGGCGGAGCGCTGTCGCGGCCGCCCCGGCTCGATCGACTGCTGTCCGATGCCGGTGCATCTCGACCCGAGCGACTGGAATCGGCGGGCGGTTCGCCGCGACCCGTGCGGCTGGCATCAGGCGCCGGTGCATCGCGCCCGGAGCGACCGCTGTCGGCTGGCGGGGTGCGGCTGGGTCGACCCGCATCAGATGTGGGCGTATCGCGACCGGTTCGACCGCTATCGGCCGGGGGCGTGTGGCTGGGTCGACCCGCATCGGGTGCGGGTAAATCGCGGCCTGTGCGACTCGAATCAGGCGCGGGGGTATCGTGCCCAGTGCGACCGCTATCAGCGGGCGGGGTGCGGCTGGGTCGACCGGCATCAGGCGCGGGGGTATCGTGCCCGGTTCGACCGCTATCGGTCGGCGGCGTGCGGCTGGGTCGACCCGCATCGGGTGCGGGTGCATCGCGGCCGGTGTGGCCGCTATCAGCCGGGGCCTGGCGTTCATGCGAGGGCGACTCGGTGGCACCACTCGCACGGCCCGAATGCCCCGCATCGCTGGCGGTAGCGCCGCGATCGCTTCGGCCCTGTCGCTCCGCATCGGTGCGGGCGTGGGCCTCCTCGCTCTGACGCTGATTGTTGACCTTCTGGTCACGAACCTGCGTATCAGTGCGGGCGTGAGCCTCTTCCTGCTGGGCACGGGACTCGCGGGCCTGGGCATCGGTTCGGGCATGGGCCTGTTCTGAATCAGCCTGCTTTTGACGATTCTCTTCGTCGACGCGGGCGTGTGCGGATTCAGAACCGGAATGTCGGGGATCACGGGCCGCATCGGTGCGGGCGTGGGCCGCTTCCGATTGATTCTGCAGATTCATTTTCTCAGCATCGCTGCGAGCGTGGCCGGTTTCCGAACCGGCGGCATTCCGCTGCGCATCGGTATCCGAACGCACATGGGCAGATTCCGACTGGTTTTTCACCTCCGCATCGCCACGCATGTGGGCGGCGGTGCTGCGGGTGGGGGTCGGTTCGGGCGCGTGCCCGAACGATTCATTGAGTGCCCGGGGCACGCGCGGGGTGGCAGCCAGCGGGTTGGCCGCTGGGGTGCGCCCGTCGTGGCCGGTGGCTTGTGGAGTGCCGCGGCCGGATTCTCTGCTCGCATCTCTACCCGAATCTCTCCCCAGATGCGGTTCATAAAGTGCTGTACGCACGGCTTCATGGCCGGGAACTGTTTCCAACCGGGGGGCACGGCCCTCACGTTTGGCGGTATCCCGTTCGGTGCGCTCGGCAACAAATCGCTCGTGTTCCACGTGGGCGTGCTCCGCCAGCGCATGGCGGTCTTCGGTTCTCACCACATGCTCCACCCGTTCCAAATCCCTCACGCGCGTCACTTCGCGCACGCGCTCCACCTCACGAATGCGGGTGATTTCGGTGATGTGATCCACTTCCACAATACGGGTTTCACGCTCCACCGGACGCTCCACCCAATAGGATGCTGGCCGAATGCAGACCCCCACGTAAAAATCCACCGGACGTTCTTCCACCACCCTGCGGCAACTGTTGAAACCAAAGTCGAGGCGCAATCCACCCACGGGGCGAATGTCATAGTCGACAAATTCCTGCCGGCGAACCACCAGTAGAGCGCGGTCGCGATCAAACAACCCCTCGGCCACCACGCGCTGGGCATCTGCCAGCCGTTGCGAGGCAGCGAAGGTCGCGTCCTGGGCGGCGTTTAATTCCGAATGCAATCGGCCGGCATCATGCTCGGCGGCAACCAGATCGGCTCGCACATGGTCAAGATCGTCCAGCAACCGCTGGTCGACATGCCCATTGACATGGGCCGCACGATCCTGGGCGTCATGGAGATCCCGTTCCGCACCGGCCAGCGCAAACTGGTCGGCCTGCAGGCGATCGCTGGCGGCGTTATAGCCGGGCAATCGGCCCAGCACTCGATGGAGGAAATCCTCGCGGATTTCTTTAAGCCGATCTTCGGCGCGTTCAAAATCGTGCCGTAAGGCCTGCACGTCCTGGTCATCATCGAGCACGCGCCGCTCCTGGGCATGCGCATCTTCTTCCAGTCTTTTGAGAGTGTCCTGCGTTTCGGCAATTTCCGCCGGATCAGCCGGGGGTTGTTGCGCGCGCAGCGTTTCGAGCATTTCATGGGTCACGCGCAACTTGGTGCGGGTGGATTGATAGTGCGAGTTGTGCTCCAGCGATTGCAGTGAACGGGCAATTTGAGCATCCAGGTCGGCCTTGGCCCCTTCCTCTTTGCGCTGTGCGTGGCGGTATTCATCAGATTGCTGAAACTCCTCTTCAGCGTGACCTTTAATCCGGGCTACCTCGGCAGCATCCGCATCAAGTCGATGCCGCAACCCGTCCACGCGGGCAGCGCGATCAGCCACATCCGCCTTAGCGCGATCCAGCTCCGCCTGCGACGCACCCACCTGAGCATCAAGATCCGCTGCCTTGCCTTTGAGATCACGCACATCCGCCTCAGCATCACCTAACTGCTGGGCGATCGCTGCTTCGTGATCGCGGGCGGCGTCGACATCACTTTGGGCACGCCATTCCTCATACTGCGCATTGCGCAAACGCCAGTCGGAGTCGTACAAGGGCTGGCGGATGGGTTCGATCACCACCACTGGCCGCTCCTCGACAACGACCACCGGCCGGGGTTCGATATACACCACCGGTGGCGGTGGGGGGGGCTCGCCGATGCGAATGTCAATATTCACCCGCGCCTGGCTCGACGAGCCATTCAACAACATCGAACAAGCAGCCATGGCGGCGATGGCAATCTTTTTCATTTTCAAACTCCTGGGCAACCGGGGTTGATGCGGCGTTAATTTCTCAATTGAGGGAATCATCTTGTTCATCGTGCACCTCTCCGAATGTGGGATTACTCGATGCTCACTAGACACCCCAGCCTTGAATACGTTGGCGATACGCCCCC
>JBBSFP010000165.1:0-6461 GCA_038238625.1 Tepidisphaerales bacterium | reverse complement strand
TTGTCAAGATTTATGATACTTTGAGCGGCAAGTGGTCAACAGCACGCACATCGGTCTTTCGGTCTGATAAAACGGCTGTGGCCAGGTTGGGGAACAAGGTTTTATTCGCCGGAGGCCTGGCCCTCCACGTTCGTCACGGTGAAACGGATGCGGTTGATGTATACGATGCTGGCTCCGCGACCTGGTCGGTCACCCATCTTTCAGAGGCTCGAGACGGAATGGCATCGACCTCCGTCGGTGATCGCGCGATTTTCGCAGGAGGGGAGGTCAGCTATTTAAACGCCGTCTCGGCGGTAGACATTTACAGAGACTTGGATCCAACGTTCAGCCTCGATGGTAATATTCGGCGGTCTGGCAAAAACAAGCTGGATGTCACTTTTCAAAATAGCGGCGATGCGTCGTTGCCGGCCGGATATTCTATCAACGTCATCGCCACCACCGGCAGCGACGCTTTTTCATCCCCAACGCTGCTGGGAACGACATCACTGCACACATCTGTAGCACCCGGCGTTGGCACCGCTGTAACTCTATCAGTATCACTGCCCAGTAGAACCTTTCCCCGCGGCCATTACGACATCTTTGCTGCCGCCGTGCCGCCGGGGAGGGGGCATGCGGTTTTATTTGCATCACTTCTGGATGCATTCACCGTGCGGAGGGTAGTACCTGCTGCGGCCAAGGAGATTCCACCCAGTGCTAACCCCCAGGTTTCGCCCGGCGTATTTTCAATGCAGCCGATGCATACACTCGAACCAGTAGACTCCCATTCACGGCGGGACGTGCCTGATGTTCTGGCGTGAGACGTGAATATTGAACGCTGAGATCAAGGGAATGCGGGTGCTTTCCGAATCGTGCATTTTGACGGCTGGAGAACACATGCGACTTCGTGAAACATTGGGCGATTACGCTTTGATGGAAACGCTCGAATCTCGAATCCAATTGAGCAATGGTCCGGGGATCACCCATGAGACACGGGAAATTGCGTCTCCAACGCGCGAGTCATTGGGAGCGGCATCCCTGGATAACCTGGGCTTCTTTGCGGGGGGAGGTATGCCGTTTTCCACCAGCACTTCCAGGGTGGATGTCTACAATGCCACTAATGATTCGTGGTCCCAAGCCTCTCTTTCCCTGGCCCGTAGCTATCCGTCGGGTGTCAGTGTTGACGGGAAAGCGCTCTTCGCGGGTGGACTGAATGCCTCAGATGCTACTGAGGTTGCAGTAGACATTTATGATAGTCGCACGGGTAGCTGGACGACTGCTCGTTTAGCCTACCCACGTGAGGACGCATTTGGGGCGAGCGTAGGGAATAAAGCGATTTTCGCTTATGGGGGTGCTAACCCAACTGCCAACGCGTTTGCCGATATCTATGATTCAACGTCCGGTGAGTGGTCTTCCACGAAGCTCGCTCGCGGAACTCCACTGATGTTCAAACTCGGCGATAAACTATATATCTCAAATAGACAGGTTTATGACGCCATCATTAATCGCTGGCTTAACGTCGATTTTGCACTCCCCGCTAATGTTAAGATTTTGCCAGAGAGCGCAGATTCGCTGACACCGACGGTTTGCGGCATTTACGCCCTCTTTGCCACACCCGACGGTTTTGCAATTTTTAATTCAGTTGACGGACAATGGACTACAACGGCCGTTGAACACGGTGCCACACAGTATCTATCCTCGACGACGGTGGGAACCAAAGCCATATTTGTTGGTGGCGCCAACAAAAGAGTGAACATATTCGATAGCGCGAGCGGCCTGTGGTCTTCATTAGTCCTTCCACGGCCGTATTATCAACTTGCTGCGACGACGGTCGGGACGAAGGCGATGTTTAGTCTGGGGTCAAAAATCGAGATATTCAACGACACAAAACCATCGTTTAGCCTTAATGGGTCGTTTGACCGCGTCGGTCAGAACACCATGGCTGTAGCGATTCGTAACGTGGGCGACGCCGACCTACCGGCGGGCTATACGATCAATCTGATCGCCTCGACCGGACGCAGTTTTAACTCGCGTTCAGTGAGCCTGGGCAGGGTTGCTTTACCTTCCATGCTCGCACCGGGCGAGGTGAATGTTGTCAACATCCCTCTGACCCAATCGCAGGTTTATATCCCCGGCACCTACAACATCATTGCCGCCGCCGTGCCGCCTGGGCGGGGACATGCGGTTTTATTTGCATCTATCCTTGATGCATTTTCGGTGCAGCGGATAACGTATGCTGCGGTTAGAGCGATTCAGCCGAGTGCTAACTCGCCGGTTTCGCCCGGCGTATTTTCAATGCAGCCGATGCATACACTCGAACAAGTAGGAACCCGTTCACGGCGGGACGTGCCTGATGTCCTGGCCTGATACCGCACGGTGATGGCATAGTCCAGTTCCGGGCGGGGGTCCACCCATGCCGCCAGCGTTACCAGCATGGCATACATGCGTGATGCGCGCCTGGTAGCGGATTCGTCGAATCTGTCACATAGAGGCTTTATGCGATTGCACAATCACAAGACTTCGGTTTCAGTCGATTTGCTTGAACTACGAGTACTCCTTAGTAACTCGACATCCACTACCCACCCAGCAGTGCAGCCCGCGGTCCAAACTTTACAGCATTCTGTTGCTATGTTGGCTGGACCCGCACAGTCGCCCGTTAGCACTGTCGTTGGGAATAAGTCGATTTTTGCAGGCGGACGGACTGACTTCTATGGAGGGATCAGCAAAGTCGTCAACATATTCGACAGTTTCTCCGACCAATGGACTTCGATCGCAAACGATCACGCCGATGCAGTTGGCGCGGTGACGGTGGGCAATGAAGTTTTATTAAACACGGATCATGGCCGTACGCAGATTGAGATTTACGACAGCAATATTAATACGTTCACAGCCGCAGCTTTGTCGCAACCGCGTTTTGGCGTCGCAAGTGTCTCGGCGCGAAATCTAGCCTTCTTTGCAGGGGGCTCGTACTTGAGTCGCGACCAGTATACCGACAGCGATGTGGTGGACATTTACAATGGCATCACCGGCAACTGGTCCGTTGGCCATCTATCGGTTCCGCGGAAGTCGATTACTGCGATTGCATCTGATAATCTAGTGTTTTTCGCGGCGGGAGATAGTTCGGGAGATTCGCCAGCCGTGGTTGATATATACAACTTGTCTACGGGGCAATGGTCGGTTGGCCACCTGTCATCGGGCACAACGACAAATATCGCCGCAGAAGTCGTTGGTAATAAGGTCATCTTTGCCGGTGGCGAAGGGCGTGATGTCGCCGATGTGTATGATACGCAAAGTGGCATTTGGACCACCGCGCGACTTTCTGAATTCGGAGGACATGCCAGTGCGGTCGTCGGCACCGAAGCCATCTTCACCAGCGGCGGAAATCCATCAGGGGCACCCAATATCGCAGATATCTACAACGCAGTCACGAATCGATGGAGCAAGTCGGTTCCTCCGGGTTCTGTAGCGATCGAGAACGCTGCCGCCGTCGGGAACAATGCGATTTTTGCAAGTAATAGCGATAACGCAGCCGTTTTCAATGCGCGAACGCAAAGCTGGTCAACGATCCCATTTTCCAACCGTCGCCAGTCATTCGGGGCTGTGGCGCTCGGTACGCGTGCTATTTTCGCCGGGGGTACGGGTTCTTCATCGACGACGGCTAGCGCTGCCGTCGACATTTATACCGATACTGAACCCTCCTTTAGTTTGAATGGACGTGTGGAGCGGGTTGGCGAGAATTCCGTAGCGGTGACTATGAACAACATTGGGGATGCCAGTTTGCCGGCTGGATATTCGATTAATATCTATGCATCGAATGGGCATCGCATCGGGGGACGGATGGCCGTGTTGGGCAGAACGTCCATTTCATCGCCAGCGGTTGCTGGATCGTCCACCAGGGTGAGCATTCCCATCGAATCACCTCCCGATGGGCTAACCGCTCTGGTTGCCGCCGCCGTGCCGCCGGGGCGGGGACATGCGGTTTTATTTGCATCCATGCTCGATGCGTTTTCAGTGCGGCGGGTAGCCCCGGCTGCGGTCAAAGAGATTGAGCCGAGTGCTACCCCGCTGATTTCGCCCGGCGTGTTTTCAATGCAGCCGATGCATACACTCGAACCAGTAGACTCCCATTCACGGCGGGACGTGCCTGATGTCCTGGCCTGATACCGCCGCCGTGAAGGCGTGGTCTAATTTCGGGCGGGGGTCCACCCATGCCGCCAGCGTTACCAGCATGGCATACATGCGTGATGCGAGCCAATTGGGCGAGGGGATCGAAGATTCAGCCAGTGGGGGCACTGGCTGCACTAAAAGGGGCAGCCGGGTAATATACGTTGATGCCATTGCAAATTCGCCTGGTGCATGCCCTGGGGGATCGGCTTGTGGAATTGGATTCATCGGCCAGCAATGAACCGCTGGTGGTGGGGCGGTCGCCGGAGGCGTTTATCTCGATACCGGCGGTCAACATCTCGCGACGCCATTGCCTGTTGTATAGGCATGAGGGGCAGTGGGTCATCGCCGATGCCGCTTCGGCGGGGGGGACGTTCGTCAATGGGGAGCGACTGGTGGAGCCAGCGTATTTGAATTTCGGGGATGTGGTCACGCTGGGCACCGAAGCGAATCCGCCACGGCTGATTGTCGATCCCCTGGGCGTGGGTAAGCGTTCATCCAGACAGCAGGGCAATTCGGCGGCGGCGAATCCAATGCCAGCGGAGCCGAGCGATGATTGGGAACACCCGCCGGCGGTGCTCCCGGCGCTGGCGCCCGCGCCGCGCAGAGGGCCGATGCCCATCCATGGCGGCGGGGGGGGGGCTGCGGCAGGCGCGGGGGCGGCCGATGGGTATGCAGCGCCGGGGCAAGAGGCATCGGCAGCGCCTTCGCTCACACCTGCGGAACCGGAGACAGTGGACCCGGTGGCTGAGGAATGGCCGATGGCAGCGGCTCCGACCCTCCCGCGCGGGTATCGTCCGACGCCAACACGCAAATCCAACCCCGCGGTGGCGATCGTCATCGTGGTTGGGGTGGGGCTGCTGCTGATTGGCGCGGTGGCCTACGTGCTTATGCACCGCGAGCATCCTTCGGAGACGCTGACGGTCATCCCAACCGCCACCGCCTCAGTGAAACCGGCGGCAAAGAAACCGATTTTTGAAGGGCTACCGGACGGCGCCGATCCGCATAATCAGGTGCAATCAGAATCGGACGCCCCCGCAGGCCGGGTGGATTCATCGCCACCCAAACCCGCGATGGCAAACCCGGCCCCCGTGGAGAAGCCTGCCCCGGCAGATAAACCAACCCCCGCAGCCGCCCCCGCATCTCCGGCGGCGGCGCACGTCGGTGACGTTGAATGGCCGCGCGTGGCCGAGGCACATGACATGACGGCCCTGGATGCCCCGGAGATGGCGATCGTGGTTTACAACGATTACCTGGCGCGTTCGCCCAAAGCGGCATCGGCTGCGGAGGTGCGCGCTTATATTGATGAAGCGGTGGACCGGCTGTGGTGGCTGCGCATCGACACCTTCTGCCAGCAGCGCGATGACCTGCGGGCCCAGCTCAAAACCAAGAAGGAAGAGATCGGGCAGGAATCGGATGTGGAGTTCAAGAAAAAGCTGCTCAAGGAAAAGCAGGAACTCACCGATCAGACAGCGACCATCGATGCCCAGCTCAAGGATCTCAATTACACCGATGCTACACGGCTGGATCTCAACACCCCCGAGGTGGTGGCCAGCCTGCGCAAGGCGCGCGATCCCAAGGCGTTTGAGAAGTTCAAGACCGACTGTTTAAATCAGATCAAACGCACGCGGGCTGCGTTGCCCTGGCACGCGGTGAAGTAAATCAGGCGGTGAAGTAAATCACACGGTGCAACGATTCACTTGGTATCGTGCTGCACGCCCTGGGGGGTCAGGTCCATCTTGGGGAATGATGGGTAAGTGCGCTGGCCCGCTTTGGCCTTGACCATTTCCGGCTTGGGGGTGCTCACGGCGATGGTGCAATGACTAAGCCGCGCCCAGGCCGCATTGCGTACCTGGTCCATCGTCACCGCGCGCAGGCGTGCGCCGAACTTGCGGTGGTAATCAAAGCCCAGGCCCCAGAGTTCATCGAGCGCATCCACCTGGGCCTGTGCGGCGGCGGTTTCATTCTGCATGGCATCGGTGAGGATGGCCATGTCCTTGGCGCGGGCAAACCATGCGGGATCCATGTCGGCATCGGTGCCTTGCAGACGGGCGATGTTGAGCAGGATGCCATCGATCACCGCATCCACGTTCTTAGGATCACAGACGGCATACGCCCAGAATGCGCCGGGGGTTTTTTCTGGATGGTTTACCGACCCCGGTGAAACTTGCGCGCTGGCATCGTACACCAGGCCCTGCCCGCGCAGGGATTCGAAGATGTAGCCCGTTGGGTAGCCATAGCCGCTGCAGAGCGTCTTGGCGACGGTGAGAATGTCATTCTTAGGATCGAGGATGTAAACGTAAGCGTTGAACCCGATGAAT
>JBBSFP010000164.1:0-6499 GCA_038238625.1 Tepidisphaerales bacterium | reverse complement strand
TTCCCGATCCTGCCGGATTTCGGAGATATGCGGTTCATTCATTGAACTGCATTAAAGACTCCAACACGCTCTGCGGAGTAATCTGGCCGATGGGTTGGGAGTCCAGCGTGTGAACCCGTGGACCGAGGGGTCGCCAGCGTCGGGGGTCATTTCCGAATAAGGCGATCGTCGGCACGCCCAGCATCGCTGCCAGGTGGGCAGGGCCGCTATCGTGACCGATGAAGGCAGTGGCGTGGCGAAGCTGAATTGCAAGGTCGCTGAGCGCGGCGGGCTGCACTACCTCCGCCACCGAGTGTAGCATCTGAATGTCGGAGGCCGAGCAGCGGTCAAGTTCCACTTCTCCCAGCAGAACATAAATAGGGCGTTGGGGATATTCTTGCCGCAGCCTTTGAATGAGCGCAACGAAATTTGCCAGAGGCCAACATTTTTCTGGATGCCCCGCACCGGGATGGATGACGATGGCATTGCCGGCAGTAGCGCGCGTTCCGATGCCACGCTGGCATACGGCATTGAGCATTTGCGACATTGCGATTTGCACAATGGGCCAGGGGTAGAGTTGCTGGAGAATTTCCAATGTCACATGGCCCGCCAGATTGGGCGCGAGCGATATCACCTCTGGCGAGACCTCCACGGCGGTATGCCGGGGTACCTGTAGGCAAATAAGGGTTGCTTCTGGGGCGAGTTGGCGAACGTTTTGCGACCAGATATCCGATCCATTGGAAACGAAGCTGACGATCATCTGCGCACCGTCAAGCCAACGGAGCGCGTGTTCGGGGAGTGCCGGGGTGGTGGAATAAAGGTGATGCCAGCCAGATTCCGCTTCTATCGATTCCAATCCGAGCAAGTCCTGGGCGAGTTTCCCTTTCTGCCCGCCGGTTACATAGAGCACACGGCTTTGAGCAAAAGTGCGGCCCAACGCGAGCGCAAGAGGCCACGTGATGACGAAATCACCCAGCGCCGCTTGATGGAAAATGAGTACATTGCGTCGAAGCATGGCGGTGAATCAGCGGGTGTGCCGATGCAAAATCAAGGCAGTCAGCATGGGCTGGCGCGTCCTCATCCGACAGCATTTCATCGCGGGATAGCGTTTTGAATCCACGCGCCGCCCAGGACCACGTCGCCGTCATAGAGCACCACCGCTTGGCCGGGGGTGATTGCCGATTGCGGTTCGCCGAAACGCACGGTCAACTCATCGGGCCCGCTGAGCAGGGCGATAGCGGCCTGCGGGGGCTGGTTGTAGCGAATTTTGGCCAGGCATGGGGTCGGCTCTCCATTGCGTAGATGGTCATCTAAAAGATTCACCTGATTGGCGCGCAAGCCACTGGCCAGCAGATCGTCGCGGGCACCGAGTGTGACGGTGTTGTGCGGCGCATCGATCTGCACCACATAAAGCGGGTGGCCGGTGGCTACCCCGAGCCCCTTACGCTGACCGATGGTGAACTGCTGATGTCCCTCGTGCGTACCGAGCTTTTGGCCGCTGGTATCGACGAACACCCCGGTGGAAAACGCATCGGGCGCACGCCGACGCACCAGAGCGGCATAGTCTTGATCCGGTACGAAGCAGATCTCCTGTGAATCAGGCTTGTTGAACACCGGCAATTTCAATTCCTCTGCAAGGGCGCGCACGGCCGGTTTTTCCATATCTCCGATCGGCAGCAAAGTGTGCTCCAGCGCATCGCGGCTCATGCCAAAAAGGACGTAGCTCTGATCCTTGCGATGATCCCGCCCGCGCAACAGTTGCCGGCGACCGGTGACCGGATCGAGCTCGGCGCGGGCATAGTGCCCGCTGGCAACATAATCCGCTGCGATCGCCTGCGCGTAGCGATGAAGTTTGCCAAATTTAAGCCAATCGTTGCAGCGCACGCATGGATTGGGGGTGCGGCCGCTGTTGTACTCACCGACGAAGTAATCGATGATGCGCGCAAAATCCTTCTGAAAATTAAGCACGTAGAACGGGATTCCTAACATGCCGGCCACGCGGCGAGCATCAGCGGCATCTGTAATTGAGCAACACCCCTGCTTGTGTCCCGACGAGCCTCCGACATCGGTGGGTTCTAGATGCCCGGCACTTTGGGCTTCTGGAGCAGCGCTCTGCACACCATCGGGCGATCCCAGCCGCATGAAGACACCGATCACCTCATACCCCTGGCGCAGCAGCAGCGCCGCGGCAACGGAGCTATCAACCCCGCCGCTCATGGCGACGACGACTTTTTTCCCGTTGGGTTTGGCCACTAGTGCACCCATGCTCTGCAAATTGTAGGCGATTTGTCCCTAGGCAGCATCTGCAGCGCGCTCGGCGGCATCAGGTGGTTTGATTCTGCCGGTACCTCCAAAAGGAACCGACTGGCGATGCGCTTTGGTGACCCGCGCAGCTTCGCCATGTTGCAGCGGATGTCGTTGCTCACCTTAGTCGCCAAGCGCTTTCGATTGCTAGCCACCGCCGCCGTTGGATTTCACGAGTTGATCCTGTGACTGCGGCAGTTCACCACAAAACCAACACCCGTGTAGTATGACATGCACAAACAGTCATTAACCGATCTTGATGCGAGACATTTGGCCGAGGAGTTGATGTTGTCCCAACCACCCACGCAAACTACCCCGCCGATACAGGTGGCTGGCTCCGTTCCTGATCGCGAGGGTCAATTCATCGAGCGCTTCGGCCAGATCAAAACCAAACTGCTGCACGAGCTGCACAAAGTGATCATCGGACAAGAGGAAGTGATCCATCTTTTGCTGGCTGCGATGTTCGCCCGCGGGCATTGCCTTTTGGTGGGGGTGCCGGGACTCGCCAAAACGCTGTTGATCAGTTCATTGGCGCGCGTGTTGAAACTGGATTTCAAGCGGATCCAATTCACGCCCGATCTGATGCCCGCGGATATCACGGGTACCGATATTCTGGAGGAAGACCAGACGACCGGTAAGCGCGCTTTTCGGTTTGTCAAAGGACCGGTCTTTGCCAACATTGTGCTCGCGGATGAGATCAATCGAACGCCTCCCAAAACACAGTCAGCCCTGCTGCAGGCCATGCAGGAGTACCAGGTGACCGCCGGCGGCCACACCTATGCACTGGAGCCGCCGTTCTTTGTGCTGGCAACGCAAAACCCCGTTGAACAGGAGGGCACCTACCCGCTTCCCGAAGCACAGTTGGATCGATTTATGTTTATGGTGAATATCGGCTATCCCTCGCGCAAGGAGGAGCGCGCAATCGTTCGGCGGACCACGATGGACCTGGAAGCCGACCCAGAGGCAGTTCTTTCGGCGGCGGATATTTTGCATGTGCAAAAGGTCTTACGACGCTTGCCGGTGAGCGATCATGTGGTGGACTACGCGGTGAATCTGGCCCGCGCCACCCGGCCCAAGGAGCAAAACACACCGGCGTTTATCAACGAATGGCTCACCTGGGGTGCCGGGCCGCGCGCGGCGCAATACCTGGTTCTGGGTGCCAAGGCCCACGCGGTGCTCAACGGCCGCCTTAATGTGAGCGCCGACGACGTCCGGGCCGTCGCCAAACCGGTTTTACGCCATCGCCTCTTTACTAATTTTAATGCGGATGCGGAGGGGATTGGCCCCGATCAGGTCGTCGAAAAACTCCTCGAGGCGGTTCCCGAAGGCAGCGGCGCATGAACCCCGTTTCACCGCGACGCGCAATGGAGCGCGTCCCTCGTCCGTACCGCGATTGGGTTCATCGCGCTTCCGTTTATGAAGGTTGGGCGTCTCAAACCATCCGGCTGATCGCGTCCTTGTGTCAGCCACATCCCAAAGCGGTATCCTGCGAATTGACTCTTGCAGGCGCGCTGGCATAATCGCTCTGGATCATCGCTAAGCGGGCGAGAATGGCGCGGCCTGACGCTTGCAAGGCGACCCCCTGATTGGTTAATTGCCCAGCGTTGCGGTGCTGCCCTGTGTGGCTGGCGAATGCCAGAGTCATGAGAAAGGTGCTGTTATATGGCCGGTGCGCATTTCCTGACGCCCAAACCTGTTCCCGCCAAGTCTCCGCAAAAGCATTTCACCCTGGCGCAGGCCAATGCCACCTTGCCGCTGGTGCGGCGAATCGTCGGCGACATCGTTGCCGCCCACGCGCAGGTTGCCCAAAGCCAGGCGATGCTGGAAAAATCCAGCGGTGCCGAACACACCCGCGTGCAGGCCGAATTGGCCAAGGGCCTCGAACACCTGCAAGATTACGTGGATGAACTGCGCGATGTAGGCTGCGAATTGAAGGATTTCAAACTGGGCTTGATTGACTTCCTCGGCCACCACCAGAGCCGTACCGTCTGCCTCTGCTGGAAGCTAGGAGAAGACCATGTGAATTTCTGGCATGAAACGGACGCGGGATACACCGGGCGTCAGCCGATTGCGACATTAGAAGAAGCCAAATCCTCTGGGGTGGCGGGGGATAGCGTTCCGCGCCGATCCCGCTGACCATTCCGGCTGCTGGCGCTCACCTGAAGGGTGCCAGCCGACGGAATCGCTAACGCCCGCGACGTCGAGCGGTGGATGTCGGGCGCGTACCTGGGGATTGGGTTGCGCGGAAAAGGCACGGCAAGGAGATTGCGGCGGATTTGGGTAGTTTCGGGGAGGGAAACGATGGAAACGCGTTTTTTTAAGCAGCGTCTTGAATCGGCGCTTCGGGCACCGATTGCAGGTCAACTTCACGCGCCTTGATCTTGCGATAGCCCAGTTGCCGAACCACTTCCAGCACTTCGGTCCAGGTGGGGTAAATTCTTTTATTGACCTTTTTATAGGTCTCGATGGCCATGATAAATTCAAATTGCTCGGCGCTCATTTCGCCCTCCTCGGCGCTTTTGCGATCATCGGACAGTCGGCGACCAGGCCCGCGGCGACGCTCCAGATTCGTGCGACGATCAACCACCTGCCGACGTTCGGGGCCTGTGTAGTCCGATTCCTCCGCAGGCAATTGGCGGCGATCCATCCCCACGCGGCGATCCACCACGGTTTCGCGCCGGCTTGGGCCTTGCGGTTTGTGATTCACCCCAACTGTTTCCGTCGTGGCGCAGGTGGCTTGGCCGCAGGCGCAGTTTCCGCCGCATAACGCTGTCTTGAGTGGGTCGGGTTCACTGCCTTTGTTGCACATCGTCGGACCTCAAATCTGCCATCGGCCGATTCGGGGGACGACTAAAGGTGCGATATGTTTATGGCCCGGCATGGGGCTGGCTCGTGGGTTTGCTGGCGGCCTTACGGGCGGCGCGTTGCTCATCAAGGACAAGGTGTTTGAACTCGTCCGTGCACCAAGTGAACTTGCGCTTCTCCGACCAGTCCGTGTGTTGCGATGCCGTTAGCAGAATCTTGTCTCGGCGCTTCGCCGGAACCTGATCAATCCAGAACGCATACTCTGATTTATCTTCGAGCGTGGCCCGGCCAATCTTGTTGGAACATCCTGCGGGTAGAGCCAGAAGGGCGAGCAGGACGATCATTCCCCAGCGAACGTGTTTGACATTCATGCCGTCGATCTTAATCCAGTGCGGCAAGGCGTGTCGAAAAACCTGCAATAATTCGGCAACGCATGCCGTTTGGCGCGGGTAATATTTAGGATAGGCGAATCGTTGTAGTTGCTACCCTTTCGCAGACAATAGAATTGATCGATTGTCAGCGGCGCTTAGTTAGTCACGCACTCCACGAGGTTGGCCATGGATAAAACGCCTGAACGTCCCTGCGCGTGTGATGGTACCTGGAAGGGAGATCCGTCCCATTTTCGCCGGCATTCGCGGCGGGACTTTCTATATGTCGGAATGATCGGCACGCTCGGGCTTTCGCTGGGAAATTTCCTGGGGTTGGAAAAAGCGCTCGGAGCCGGTGGCGTTGCAAAAATAAATAAGGCGGCACCGGCAAAGTCCATCATCCACATCTACCTTCCCGGTGGCATCTCGGCTCAGGAATCGTGGGACCCCAAGCCCTATGCACCAGCGGAATACCGCGGCGCATTCGGCACCATTAAGACCAAGATCGATGGCGCGTTATTCGGTGAACTACTTAAAGACACCGCTGGTGTCGCCGACAAAATTACCGTCGTTCGCAGCATGTCGCATGGCGAAGCCGCCCACGAGCGCGGCACGCACAACATGTTCACCGGTTATCGGCCAAGCCAGGCATTGCAATACCCCAGTTTTGGTTCGATCGTTTCGCATGAGCAGGGTGTGCGCAATAATTTGCCACCCTACGTCTGCATCCCCAGCTTGCCCAATCCTTATGCCGGTAGCGGGTTCCTTTCCAATGCCTACGGCCCCTTTAGTCTTGGTGCCGACCCTGCCAATGGTAATTTCACCGTGCGCGATCTGCAGTTGGCGCAGGGCGTCGATGACAAGCATTTCAGCCGGCGGCGGTCAATCCTGGACGCGGTGGACGACCACTTCCGCACGCTGGAAAAATCTGATGCCCTCGATGCGATGGACAGTTTCTACCAGCGCGCTTATGCCATGATCAGTTCGAAAGAGGCACGCGAGGCGTTTAACCTTGCCGCCGAACCGGATGCGATTCGTGATGA
>JBBSFP010000163.1:0-6504 GCA_038238625.1 Tepidisphaerales bacterium | reverse complement strand
GCTGGCCCCCGCGGATACCAAGGCGGTAATCAACGACCTGGAGCGTGGCATCAATGCGTGCCTTGAAATTGAAAAACGCCCGCTTGGGGCGGGCATCACCGACAAGGACAAGCTGGTGGCGCTTTTAAGCCGGGCCGTGCTACTGCAGCGCCTGGCCACCGACGGTCCTGACGACAAGAAACTCGCCACGCTGCAAGCCGCCGGAAGCGCTTACCTTGATTATGTGAAGATTGCCCCCCCCGCCGAGGAGGCCGCGCGCAAAAACGCTCTTGAAAACGCCATCTATATCATCGTCAAGCAGTTGCATGGGCAGCCAAATGCCAGCACCGATCCCACGTCCCTGGCGCTTTACCAGCGCGTGCTGCAGGTTGCTTTTGAAGCCAATCGCTTTGAATTCGCTTATGACTATGGGCGCGTGCTGCATGAACAAAATAAGTTTCGCCAGGCCCGCGAGGTATTTCACAAAGTCCCCGATGATCAGGCCCGACCAGTCCCGGGAATCATGGCCCGTTACTACGACATGCTCGATTGCCAGCAACTGCTCATCAAGGGCGACCTGGATCAGAACAACAAACTCAAACCCATCGGCGACACGGAAAAGGCGCAGCTTGGCCAACAGGTGCAGCAGTTGGCAGCGGATATGAACACTCGCATTGATAAGGCGTTACCCACCGCTGATGAAAAAGTGAAGCCGATGCTCAAGCAGGTGCGCGCGCGTTCGATTGTGATCGCCGCCGACCTGGCACGGGCCAATCAAAAACCCGACCGCGTGTTGCAACTGCTCACGGGTTTTGAGGATTCACTCAAGGATCTCCCTAACGCCAGCGATCTGCTGGGCTCTGCGCTATTCCTGCGTATCAATGCGCAGATGTCGCTGGGTCAAAATCAGCAGGCTTTGGAGACGCTTAATCAATTCATCAAGACCAAGAGCGGCAACGAGGCGCTGGGGGTGATCAGCTCGCTGCTGGAAAAGATCAACGAGAATTTTCTGACGGCCCGCCAGAACAAGGACAAACCCGCCATGATCCAGCTTGCTGAGCAGCGCGCCCAGTTGGCTGAATTGTTGGTGAAGGAAGCCAAGCCGGGCGACCCGAATATGCCCAAGTACCGCGAGTTTCAGGCGAGTGTGACCCGCCAGGCCGCCGAGCTCACCGATAATCCCACCAAGCGGATGGAGCTGCTCAAGCAGGCGATGGGTGCGTACACCGATCTGCAAAAAGCCTCTCCTGAAGACATTCGCCTGAAGCGATACATCGCGCTGCTCAATTTTGATCTGGGCAACTACAAAGAAGCGCAGGAAGCGCTTGGGGACATGCTGCTGGTGAAGAAAGTTTTCGGGGATGCGATGGTGGTCACCGACGATCCCACCACAGGTGCCCCGGTGACCAAATCCAACGAGCTTTACTGGGAAGCGCTATATAAGTTGCTTCGCGCGAACCTGGAATTGTCCAAAGACAAGCCCGATCTCCGCAAGGAAGTCATTGCCCGCTTGAAAAACACGTATATTCTCTGGCACGACCAGGTGGGCGGCATCGCCTGGAAAGACAAATTCACCGAGCTGCGCGCCGACTTGCCTGAACTCAAGGACTGGCACGGTGACACCCAACAGGCGACGACGCTCAGCGCAACCGCGCCGGTGGCAGGGCAGCCCACAACCGCTTCCGCGACTGCGGTGACACCACCGGCCCCGTCAACGGCACCGGTTGCAGCGCCGGCAGCGGTGCCCGTCAGCGCTCCCTCGAAATAGCAGCAAACCCCTATGGCTCGGGAGCGGGACGCGTGGTGGGTTGCGTCGTCATGCCGCCGCCTTTTCCATTCCCCTGTGGTTGGGTCGCCGCGCTGGCGGCCAGGTTGGCGGCGGCGATCATCGCCTCATTTCCGCGCCGTGACAGCGCTACCTGTGCCTCATGTGGTGTGGCAAATCGGCCGTCTTTGATCTGCTGGGAGATGTCGGTGATTGCTTCGGTGATCGATTTGATGACCGCCAGCTGTGCGGCTGCATCGCTGCCGGCCGCTGCATCGGGGGTGTTGGCGATCATCAATTGCCATTGGTTATTGACATGCTTGAACCGCACTGGCGTGGGGCTGTTAGGCACGGTTAGCGTCGCCTGGTCCCCTTCGATTTTTACCTCCGCATGATCGATGTCCGCCAGTTCCTGTTGACCCATCATCTTCACCCCCAGCGGCCCGGCGGCATTACCAAACTTCGCCTTGGCCGCATCCGCCAATGCCCGGCCCGCCAGTACCACGTTGACAAACCCATCACGCAGCTCGCGCTCCTCTGCGGTCTGCGCATAGAGGATCGCCCGCAGCGCCTCGGCATCCTGCGCTTCGGTGGCCTGGTATACGCTTTTGGCCGCCGCCGTGGGTGAACTTAAATCCGGGGATGCCGCAACGTTTAACATCGCAATTACCAGTGCCCCTGCCAGCATTCCGCCACGCATCAGTGAGTACCTCATCGCAATTCCCTTCGTAAATCAGACGGCTCAATGATTCCGAAAATGCCTGGCCAGTGCTACTGCCATATTTCTTGCTCGGGCACGCTACCGATCATACGCTGGATTACATGTTTGGTCCGTACTTGAGTGTCCTGATGTTCCTGCTCAGCGGCACCGGGAACGATCTGATCGACTACATTTCCGCCGATGACTATTGGCAAGCGCAGCACATCCAGGTGACGACTGCGGAGATGCTGGTGCAACTTCGGTTGCCCGTGACTCCCGACACAACCGCCCTGCTGCAGCACCTGGCGGACACCGACGCTGATTCCCGTCGGATCGCCTGGCAAAAGATTGTGGATATGGGACCGGGCACAATTGTGCCGCTGCGCGAGGCGGCGCGCTCCGCCAACCCCGAACTGGCCGCGCGTATTCAGGCAGCGATCGACGAGCTTACGCCGGGCGAAAAGGCCTTGCAGATTCGCCGCCTCATGGCGATTCGCATGCTCGCCCAACTGCACGCCTCCGATGCGTTACCCGGCCTCCAGGGGGCGCTGAACGATCCTGATTTTTTCATTCGTGATTGCGCCCGTGAGGCAATCCGTGAGATCCAGGGTCACGATTCCGCTCCCGACGCCACGGTCGCCGCAAGGGCCGATCCTTCGTGGGCGGATATTTCCACCCTCCCGGCCCGGTGCGACGTGCTGGCGCAATTGCATCTTTGCAATGCCCAACCTGGGAATCATGTTCGCTTTACAGACATTCGGCAGATTTCGCAGCGTTGGGCTCTACTGCACCATGGCAGCACTGATGCCGCTGCCAACGCCGACGAAGCCATCAGCGCTTTGGCAATCAGTTTGTGCACGATTGCCGACCAGATTGGGAATTTCCGCATCGACACGATCACGGCAGGTCTGTGGAGCAACGTTGCCGGCCAGCCGGGTGTGGGCATCTACCTGATTCGTGGGGTGTACGATTCACACGCAGTAACAATTGCGCTTCGCCACCAGCCTGTTCTATCAACGATGCGCGGTGATGTGGAAATCTTCACGCTCAATGCCGATGCCGCCAGCCATGTGCTGGCTGTCCTGGTGCCGATGAATGACAACCTGCTGGTGTTCGCCAGCGCTCAAGACATTGGCCCCGGCGGCGCAGCGCTCGATCTGGATGAAATTTCCACAGCCGCCCGTGGAATCGCGACCCCGGACAAAGATAAACCCGAGATGGCCCGTCTCGTAGAAAGCAGCGACCGCTCCAGCTTTTTCTGGGCCGCCGTTCATTTTACCCCGGGCCTGCAACAGTTACTTCCGCTGCCGCAGTGGTTCAAATCCGCCACCCTCAGCGTCAAGCTGATCCCCGCCTCTAAACCCCTCACCGCACCAGCGACGTTGCTGCTGGCAGCGCCGGATTTGGCGCTTCGATTCAGTGCGACCATCACCCCCACTTTTGGTATCAACTCCACCACGGATGTGGCTCGATGGCTTGGTAAAAGCGGCCGACGTGCCCAACCCACGACCGCGCCGGCAAGCGATGATGCGGCGGCCATGAGCCGGTTCCTGCGCGAAATCAACATCACCCTTATCGGCGATGCCCTCACAGTCACCGGCAAGGTCTCCATGCACCTTTGCGGAGCCTATATCGGTCGGCGATATCAGCAGTAAACCCCCCGCATACCATCTCTGCCCCGGGCGGAGCGCGCAACCGCTAGAACATTCGCAACTGATCGCGCTCAAAATCAAACTTGCTTTGCGGCTGATCGATGGGAATCTTGTAGATCCCCGACCAGCAGGCCGTGCAATACTGCTCCTTGGAACGATTCAGACACGCAAGCATCCCCTCCAGCGACAGGTATGCCAGGCTGTCTACTTCCAGAAAATCCTGTATCTGTTTGACCGTTCGATTGTGCGCGATCAGCTCTTCGCTTGTGGGAAAATCGATTCCATAAAAACATGGGTGACGGATGGGCGGGCAGGAGACGCGCAGGTGAATTTCTTTGGCACCGGCGCGGCGCATGGCACGCATTTTCGAGCGCGTGGTGGTGCCGCGCACGACCGAATCCTCCACGATGATGATTCGCCGATCCTTTACAACGTCGGGGATGATGTTCAGCTTCAGCGCCACCGCGCGATCACGCTGCGTCTGGCTCGGCAAAATAAACGTGCGCCCCACAAACCGATTAGGGACAATCCCCTCTTCAAACTGAATCGCACTTTCCTTGGCATACCCCAGGGCCGCGCTGCGTCCGGAATCGGGCATGGGCAGAATAAAGTCCGCTGGCACTCCGGTCTCCCTCGCCAGTTGCCTGCCCATTGCCTGGCGCACCGTGTGCACCGTCTGACCAAATAATTTGCTCGCCGGATTGGCAAAGTAGACGTGCTCAAACACGCAGTGTGCCGACTGCTCGGCTGCATCGGCAAATCGACGGCTGCTCAACCCCTGATCGCTGATCTGCACGATTTCCCCGGGTTCCACCTCTCGAATGTATTCCGCGTCGATCGCATCAAACGCGCAGGTTTCGCTGGCAATCACCCACTGCCCCTCAGGCGTTTTGCCGATCACCAGCGGCCGAATGCCCCAAGGATCGCGGCAGGCCTCCATCCGATCCGGAAACAAAAACAACAAGCTGTAAGCCCCCTGCAAATGCTTCAACACATGGGGCAAGGGATCGGATTTTTGCGCGTGCGTGGGCTTGGCCAGCAGGTGCACGATGATTTCGGTGTCGGTCGTGCTCTGGAAAATGTGCCCATGCTCTTCATATTGCTGACGCAAGAGCTGGGCGTTGATCAGATTCCCATTGTGCGCCACCGCCACCGGGCCCAGGCGGTATTGCCGCAATAACGGCTGGGCATTGCACAACTTGCTCGACCCCGTGGTGGAATAGCGCACATGCCCGATGGCCGCATGCCCCACCAGCTCTTCGCGCAACATTCGTGGATTAAACACCTGGCTCACCAGCCCCATGTCCGCATGCCCGTGCAGCGTGAGGCCATCCGACACCACCATACCGGCGGATTCCTGCCCCCGATGCTGCTGCGCGAATAACCCCTGGTAGGTCACCATCGACGCATTGCGCGTTCCCCAGATGCCAAACAAACCGCACTTTTCCTTTTTTTCGTATTCATCCAACATCGGAAGGGAAACACCGCTCATACGATTCAGGATATCCGCGTCGGCCATTGGATGCCACTTTTACACCTCCCGATTACCCCCCGTTCCATGTGATGAACATGCCGATCGCAGACAGAGCCATCACCGCCGTGGTGATCCAACCCGTAATCCGCAACCGGCGGGATGTGATGACGAATTTCCCCATCACTTTTGCATCGCGGGTCATCACCATGATTACCACCAGGATCGGCACGGCCACTACGCCGTTGATCACTGCGGACCACACCAGTGCCCTGATGGGGGTGATATGAATCAGCTGTTGAATCGCGGGGATATTGAGGCTCAGCCCGACGATTGTGGCACCGGAGATCGTGCAATAAAAAGCTTTTGCATCCAGTGGCTGCCGCGACAGGCCGCAGGGCCACTGCAGCGCTTCCCCAACGGCATAGGCCGCCGATCCCGCAAGCACTGGCACCGCCAGCAAACCGGTGCCCACGATCCCCAGGGTAAAGAGTAAAAACGTGAACTTCCCAGCCAGCGGGCGCAGCGCATTGGCCGCATCGGCAGAGGTTTGAATGTCTTTCACACCGTTGAGGTTCAGCGTCATCGCAGCTGACAGGATGATGAAAAACGCCACCAGGTTGGAAAACGTCATCCCTGTGTAAGTATCAAACCGAATGCGTTTGAATTCTTCGCGCGCCTGCTTCGGGTCATCTATCAAAGCATGCTGATCGTCATGGTCGCGTATTTCCTCGGTCTCCTGCGAGGCCTGCCAAAAAAATAGATAAGGGCTGATGGTAGTCCCAAAAATAGCCACAAACATAGCCCAGTATCGTCCATCGTAAGATAGACTGGGCAGCACCGTTGCCGTGAGGGCTTTGATCCAGGGTACATGCACCATGAAAACGGTTGCCACATAACTAAAAAGTACCAATGTGAGCCATTTGAGATAGCGGGC
>JBBSFP010000162.1:0-6518 GCA_038238625.1 Tepidisphaerales bacterium | reverse complement strand
TTTGATTTTCACGCGTCATTAATGAGCCTTCCCTATGTTCTGGGCATCGGGGTTACTGATATTCCGGCTGTCGTTCCCTACATTGATGTGGGGAACCAGGCAATGGATCGTTGGCGCGAGAAAGTTTCGGTCTTGAATAGACCGGGAATACTGCGCATCGGGCTTGCCTGGGCGGGGCGGCCGAAGCATATCAATGACCGTCGGCGGTCATTGCCCGCGGAATTCTTAGATAGGTTCGCGGAATTTAAAGATATACAGTTTTATAGCCTGCAAAAATGGAAGGCCGCAGGCCCGCTGAGTCTTCGCCTGATTGATCACACTGATCAGATCGTCGATTTTAGTGATAGTGCCGCGCTGATTTCGCAGCTTGATTTAATTATTTCTGTTGACACCGCGATTGCCCACCTTGCGGGGGCATTGGGTAAGCCGGTGTGGGTGCTGCTCCCCTTCGCGCCGGATTGGCGTTGGCTGCTTGATCGTACCGATTCGCCTTGGTATCCGACAATGCGGCTCTATCGCCAGCCCGCGCCGCGCGATTGGGAATCGGTGATGCGCGCGGTGGTGAGCGATCTAAGAAACGTGGGAAAACCACATTACAGGTTATAGACGGCATGTTCGGTTGGCCGCTTAAATCAGTACCGATGTGGGTGACGCTGGTCTTTCTGACGGCAGGCTGCCAGACCGCGCCAAACGGCCAGCAGTCGGTCGACATTCAGCTCGGCGAAAAACAAACGTCGGCCAGTCTGGGTGCCTGCCAGGGTGCTTCGCAGCACGATGGGTATATCTACCTTTATGGAGATGCCAAACCGGGTGTGATTCGGCAATATATGTTTATGACCGGTTGTCCACCCCGGCTGGTATTTACGGGTGTGGAGATTGCCCTCACTTTTCACGGACAGAATTTAATCAATCATCCGACCGGCCTCACATGGAACCCCGAATTTGGTACCTACCTTGGGAATACCATCACGGCCACTAAAAAGGGAACTATTTATCATCTGGATTGGCCACGACTGTTGATTGATCGCAATCTGGACAATGCCATCCTGAACACGATTGATGATGATTTGGCGGTGCAGGGGTGCCGTCCGGAGTTTGTGCGGAAGGGGCAGCATTGGTTGCTGGCTACCTCAGATTATGGGCAGGCAAATAATGCGGTGAGGTACTATGAGCCTGCGAAATTAATCGACGCTCATAGAACCAGTGAACCCGGTGTGCTGGTGCAGAGCATTCCGTGCGGCCCGTGGGTACAGCAGTTGCACTGGATTGACGAGCTGCAAACCCTGTTGATTATTCAAAACACGCGCGCTGGACGGGGGTGGCAAGTCACATCGGTGGCACCGTGGATGCTGCACGATTACCGCAAGGCCCATCGGCTCATTTTACCGGGCGAAGATGAGCTGGAGGGGTTCACATGTTTATCAGCCGACCAATGTGTGTTGGTAACCAGTTCGCGGAATAACAATATTACGTTTGGGTGGTTGAGATGGGCGGTCCCTTGCCGCGCGGAATCGCGCCGGAGGGGTTAATATGTTGAACTATGTCAACACGACTGATGGAGATTGTGGAGCATCTGCCGCGCAGCCGGGTGGTGCTGGTCGGGGATGTGATGCTCGACAGGTATTTGTATGGCAATGCCGAGCGGCTTAGCCCTGAAGCACCGGTGCCAGTGCTGCATTTTCAGCGCGAAGAGGAACGGCTCGGGGGCGCGGGCAATGTGGCGGGTGACCTTGCAGCGCTGGGTGCGGAAGTGCGCGTGGTGGGAATCGTCGGGCAGGATGAAAACGCCGGGCGGGTAAAGGCCCTGCTGCGCAGCTGCGGCGCGGAGGTGAATTACCTTCTGGAAGAGACCAATCGCCCCACGATCAGCAAGGTACGGCTGGTGGGCCTGGCCCAGCATCGCCATCCCCAGCAGATGATGCGGCTGGATTACGAAGAACCATCGGCCATCGGTGGAGACCTCGCAGCCCGTGTGATTGACATGACGACCAAGGCCCTGGACGGTGCCGCCATCCTGTGCATCGAAGATTACAACAAGGGGATTCTACCCATCGAAATTTGCCAGCAGATTATCCAAATCGCAAGGCGGATGGGGGTGCCGATCCTGGTCGACCCAGCGGCCATCCCTGACTACAGCAAGTATCGCCATTCCACTGCGATTACCCCCAACCGCACCGAGACCGAGCGTGCGACCGGGCTTTCATGTGATGAACCGGCAAGCTACCCCATTGCCGCCGAACGCCTGCTGCACGATTTGGATCTGGAGGCAGCGATTCTCACGCTGGACAAAGAGGGGGCTTTTCTTGCCACGCGCGATGGCACGCGGCAGTGGCTGCAAACAAGACAGCGGACGGTTTACGATGTCACGGGCGCGGGAGACATGGTGCTGTCGATGCTGGCCGTCGCCCGCGCCGCCGGGGCCACATGGCCGGATGCCGTGGCGTTGGCGAATGTGGCCGGTGGATTGGAAGTCGAGCGGTTCGGATCGATCCCGATCACCCCTGCCGAGATTGTCGATGAATTGCTCAGCGAAGCTCACCAGCATCTGGGCAAGCAGCGTACGCTCGAAGCGCTGCTGCCGGAGTTGCAGCGGCACCGCGCCGCGGGCAAAAAAATCGTGTTCACCAACGGGTGCTTCGACCTGATACACCTGGGGCATGTGCAATACTTCCGCTTTGCTAAAGCGCAGGGGGACCTGCTGGTGGTGGGCGTAAACACCGACAACAGCATCCGCAGGCTCAAAGGCGCCAGCCGCCCGATTATCAACGAGGAGGATCGCACCGGCGTGCTGGAAGAGCTGGAAAGCATCGACTACCTGGTGCGCTTCGACCAGGACACGCCGATCGATTTGATCCACCGCATAAGGCCCGATGTGTTGGTCAAAGGTGCAGACTACGATCGCGCCAATGTGGTGGGTGCCGATTTCGTGGAATCCAATGGCGGGCGGATTGCACTGGCCCCGCTGGTGAATGGCCGCAGCACGTCGGCGGTGGTGCAGCGGATTCTGGAAACCTACGCACAGAAGTAGTTTTTTTTAGTCGTGTACGTTAGCCACCGGTAGCGTGGGTGGGGCCCACACTTCGGCGATCGCATCGTGATGCGCGATCACCCAGCCCAGCGAAACCAACGTGGCTCGAAAGCGGCTTTTGCCTACGGGCAAAACTGCGGCATCGGCATCCACCGCGCTCAGCAGATTTCGCCTCTGGCGCTCGTCGCCCAGGTAGGTGTTTTGCCACAGGGCGCGGCTGAAGACCTGCGTGCGACCATCGAGCAGAACCTGGTACTGGTCCCCCAGCCGCCACCCCAGATAGCCGCCCCAGGAGAATTCATTGATCAATCGCCCGCTGAGCCGGGGAATGTTTTGGGCAACATAGTCTGCGGCCTCCGTCGGATAGCCACCGGCTTCAGGTGTGTGACGATTGAGCCATTGATTAAATGGCACATGTGCCGGTGGAAACACCAGGGCGATGCGCACGATGCCCGCGGCGATCACACCCGCCACCATGCCGCGCAGGCCCGGGCGCTGCAGAATTCGGTCGGATAGTCGGGGCATCGTCGCCGCCAGCACCGGGCAGGTCAGCAGCGCATATATCGGCGCAAAGCGACCGAGCCGGCAAAGCAACACCACCCCCAACACTGCCAGCAGTCGTTCTCCCATGCGCACCGTGCGCCATTGTCGGGCGATTATCACGCTGGTGGCGATCACCATCAGCAGTGTTATTTTTCCAGCCATGCCGGCAGTAAACGGTTGCATCTCGGCGATGATGCCCGAGCGCACCATCGGATCGAAAAACTGGTAATGGACCATTGCCGCAATCGAACCGGCGAACATCGGCGTCAGGCAGCAGGCGATTAATGATGCGATCCACAGCCGCGCGTATCGACCCGCGTGATGATTGAGCAGATTCCGGTCCGCATCAGATGATTGGTTTGCTTCGAAGAGCGATCCGATCCACAACAACCCAACCCACGCCGGAAGCAGGAACGCATAGAAGTGCATGTTGGCGCCTAAGGTGGCCAGCGGAACAATCAGCCACACGGCGCGCGATTTTTCGCCGTCCCGGCGATCACGCACCAGCAATACCAGGCAAATCGCCAGCACCACCAGGACGAAGGTGACCGGCCGAAAGCTAAGGCATGGCAGCGCGAGGTAAGCCCCAAACACCGCCGCCGCCAGGGCGCCCAGCCGGGCATGGGGAGTTGTTGGGGCATCGGCGTCCCAGGGCGTTGCACGGGCTAAGGGCATTTTTGAAACTGCGCCGATGGCACAAGCGATCGCCAGCAGTGTGATGAAACTGCCCATGACGATGGACTGCATGAGGATCGCAGCGCGGAAACCACCCAGGTCCCACACCCATTTCATGCCCATTTCCGCCAGCCATGAATAGGGCGTCCACGGCTGCGCCTGCGATGCGAAGGAGATACGATCCACCAGCGGACCGATGCCATCGTGCTGTAACTGCTCGGCCACGCGCAGGTGCCAGAATGCGTCGGGATCCATCGTGTCATAAAGGATCGGCTTGGCGGCGGCAAACAGTGCCAGCAGCCCGACCAGCCATCCAAACCCCGCAGCGCCGCGATGATTTTGCGTTTGCAGACGTTGGGCGCAGCAGGAACGTTCCGGCGACATGATGTATATGTCGGCCATTGCGCCCAAGCCGCTGCAGATTCGGTGACCGGCCTCCATCCAGCGAACGTGTTGTCATTTCAAAGCGAGGCGGCGGTAGAGATCGACCGTCTGCTTGATCTGCCGATCCAAGGTGTAATGAGCGTGAATGTGGGCGGAGGCGGCGGCACCCATGGCGCGGCGTTGCGCTGCCGGAAGATTGATGACACCCAGCGCCGTTTTCACAAAGGCATCGCGATCGATGGGGGTGCTGCGCCCGGTAACGCCTTCCAAAATCAGGTCGGCGGCACCGCTGGTGGCCGTGCGGACGGCCGGCAGGCCACAGGACATTGCCTCCGCGCAGGCGAGGCTGAATCCCTCCCGCCAACTGGGGAGCAAAAACAGATCGGCGGCATGGTAGATGGGCAGCGGGTCGCCGTAGTTGAGCATCTTCACGCGGTCGCGCAGTTGATCGCGCTCGATTCGCCGCTGAAGCTGATCGCGTTGCGGGCCCTGGCCGATTAAAAATAGCCGCAGGCTTGGTGCGCGTTGCCGTGCGGCGTTCGATAGATCAAGCAGCCAGTCGAGATTTTTGGGATCATCAAACCGCCCCACATAGGCAGCGGCAATATCATCGGGCGCCAGCGACAGCGCCGCCCGCGCGGCATCCCGCTGCTCCGCCGTGGGGACGTCAAACCGATGCACATCGATTCCATGTGGCACCAGCGACACGCGCTCTGCGGGAACTCGCGCTTCGCCCAGAAGCCAGTTGCGAGCACCCTGCGAAGGGGCATGCGTGTGATCGCCGAAATCGGTCAACCAGCGATTAACCCCCCGCAACGACATGTGCGACAGGTGCACTGTGTACAGGATGGGCGCAGGCTGGCGCTTTTGCAGCGAGCGCGCCAGCACTGTCGCGCGGCGGTAGTGCGTGTGATACACATCCACCGGCCAGGTCTTGAGAAATTTCCGCAGGCGATGGGTCATCGGCCATACCATCGGCAGACGGGTATTGAATGGCACGTCGATCCACGGCCAGGGGGCCTGCTCAAAAAGGTAGTGGTTGGCGCCGTGATCGCCGGCAATGGCGACGTGATGCCCCTGCGCGTGCAGGGCGGTGCAGAGGTTCAACACATAGTGACTCAGGCCCCCCGCTTCGGAAGCTGTCATCAGGTGCAAAATGCGCAAGGGCGAATCGCTCAGGGAATGGGCTCCAGCGGGTTGGAATTCATTGGACGGGGCTTGAGCACACGCGATGGGTTTCCACCCACCACCGTGCCGGCCGGTACGTCTTTCACCACCACCGCGCGGGCGGCGACGACACTGTTATCCCACACGGTGACATAAGGGCCGATGAACGCCTGCGCCGCGATCCACACGCCGCTGCCCACGCGGATCCACGGGCGTACCAGCGGCAGGTTTGGCATCGAATAATCGTGCGTGCCGGCGCACAGGTATGCATCCTGGCTCACGACGGTGTGCGAGCCGATGTGGATGGGCCCGAGGTTGTACAGCTCGACGCCACGCGCCAGCGTGACGTGATCGCCCATTTTCAGCAGCCAGGGATGGAAAATCTTAACGCTCGAATAGAGGAAAGTATGGTGCCCGAGCGTGGCACCGAAGCGCCTGAGCAACCAGCGTCGAAAGCTAAACGCCCGCGCGGGTGAGCCATGAAAGAGGGGACGCCCCACCAGGTTCCAGGCAAATCGCCTGATGTATTCCTCGCGCGAATAAGGCCGTTTGGAGGTCTGATCCAGCCGCTGGAAAATTTGCTCCGGCAACAGCGCGGGCATGGGTGGCGGGTCGAACGAACGCACGGATGGCGCAGAGTCGGGCATGCGGGTGACAATGTTACCGTGCACCGGGTGGGTGCGGTACTGCCGTCGGATCCGCCGCCGCCATCGGCCTTTTA
>JBBSFP010000161.1:0-6526 GCA_038238625.1 Tepidisphaerales bacterium | reverse complement strand
GGTACCGTGCAGGGCGATGTCATCGTAAATGAAGGCACCAAGCTGATTCACAGCGGCACCATTGGTGGCGATGCAATCAACACCGGGGGGCGACTTTTCCTTGAAGCTAACTCGAAGGTGCAGGGAAGGGTCAAAACCGTGAGTGGGGAGACGCGCGATGATCGGCAGGAGGCGATGGAGGAATGATTGAGATTTTTCCCGGGGGGGACTCGCTCAGAACCGGGGCTGGGTAAAAAGAAAACCCGGCCCCAGGGGGCCGGGCTGCATGGGTCTGGTAAGGGTCGCTTGGGGGGGGGGGTTAGCCGGCTTTGGCGGGATAATAATTAGGGTTCTGTTGCGAGGGCGACGCGGGGTGCGGAATCGTATTCGAGGCAGCCCGCGGGTGGGCTGCATCGTATACCTCTTTCATCCGGCTGGTTGTCAGGTGCGTGTAAATCTGGGTGGTGCTCAGGCTCTGGTGACCCAGCAGTTCCTGCACGCTGCGAAGGTCGGCACCGTTGTTGAGCAGATGCGTCGCGAAACTGTGTCGCAACGTGTGGGGGCTGATCCCAGGGTCAAGGCCGGCCTGCACCAGGTATTTGTCCAGCTTCCGACGGACACTTCGGGTGCTCAGGCTTTCGCCGTGCTTGTTCAGAAAAACGCGATTGGCATGTGCCCCCTGTGATTTTGCATCCGTAGACCGAAGTTCGAAATAGCGCTGCACCGCCCTGATGGCTTGTGATCCAATCGGCGTCAACCGATCTTTGCGACCCTTGCCTCGCACTCGCAGAATCCCTTCCTGCAAATCCAGGTCGGCCAACTCCAGCTCCACGAGTTCGCTGACGCGGATACCCGAGGAGTAGAGGATTTCCAACATCGCTTTATCGCGGGCGGCCAAGAGGTCGGCATCTCCCGGGGCCTCAAGCAGCTTTTGCACCTGTTCCAGATCGAGGCACTTGGGTAGCCGTTTTTCTTGCTTTGGAGTGCGGATCGTGCTGAGGGGGTTCACCGTAAGCATGCCACGGCGAATCAGAAACTTATAGAAGCTGCGCAGTGTCGCCAGCTTGCGTGCCGTCGTGCTCTTGGTGTAATTCTGAGCGTACAGGTAGTTAAGAAAATCGCGCACCGTCAATGGCTCGCAGCGCAATTGCTTTTCATCGGTGGTGTCCGCGTTATCGACCGGGCGCGGGGCAGCGGCGATTTGGCCGATCTCGCCACATAGGAATTGGCCGAACTGGATCAAATCCGCGCCGTAGCTTTTGACGGTGTAATCGCTGAAGTGTTTCTCAAGCCGCAGGTAATCAAGAAATTGTCGCACCAGCGGCGAGAAATTCTTCTCGATGGGGCGGTTGGTATTGCCGCCATGCGAAGAGAGGGCAATAGGGTTGGGCACATCGGTCTGACCGGGAGAACCGGCAAAACCGCTGGGCAATGGGTTGGCGACCGCCGGGTTTGAGGCCTGGAGATTCGCTTCGGGTAAAACAACGGAGTCGATCAGTGTCGGAGGATTCATATTCACCGGATATTGGCGCAAAGGACCAGGGGCTGTGTCCCGGAACAGCAAATCCAGCGCTCCGTTCATGCAAGTAAGCCCGATCACGCCCACGCCCTGAGGCGCTGACGCTTTGTGGCAATGCATGCAGAAACCAAACGCTCGACTCTGTCCCGTTCAACTTGCCACTCGGCCGGCGATTTCCGGTGGCCCGCTTGCGGGGGTTGCGCTACTGAAAAAATAGTGCACCAAACACAGCTATCTCATTCAGCGCTTGCGCCCCGCGATCGGCGATGACTGCGGGTCTTCTAATTAGCCGCACACAAAAACAAACCCGTGTGCGCGCTGTAATCTCACGCTGCCTTTTTCGGCATATATGACTTCAATTCTTTTGACAAATGTTGACCAAGCTGGTGAGACAGCACAGCGGCATCGAACCAATCGAAGCTCAAGTCGCGACGATTGACCATCTCCACCATCGCATCAAGCACCTGGGCCTCCTGCCCTACTTCATAGCGAAAGCAAAACTGCTGCGCGCCTTTCACCAGGCTCAGGGTTCTGCTTCCGATCGACTTCATGCTTGTCATGAAACCTCTTTTCGTGGCGGCCGCGCATTCAATGGACGCGCGTACTCAAAAACCCCTTCAAATCCCTCATCAGCCCATGTTTCACGCGTGTTAACGACGCTATTCACCCCATCGGTCATTCCAGGGCACGTTTCAACTTCGGTGCATTTATCAGCTCAGATATCAGCGAGCAGTACACAAATCCGCAGTAGCGGTCCATGCTCACCAGGTATTCCTTTGCACCAAACGGGCCCACCGGATCGTTTCGCCCCGATGCATATCGCATTAAAGCCGACCTCACCGACCCATTGGCAGCATCAAAAATTCCGACGACCTGCACGAAATTCGGGTCCGGCGCTTGCGCGGCAGGAAGCGATTCTCCTTTTGCGGGCGCCGCCTGGCGTGCCATGTCGCGCGGGTGAATCGCAGTGGAAGCCTGCCGCACCGTTGGTTTGACCGATGTGGGCGGCTTTACAAACAACTGCAGTGCCGCGCCAAGCTTCGGGGGGTCATAGGGGTCGTAAACAGTAATGGTCGGCACCATCAGGCCGTCACAACCGAGCAGATCGCACACCATCATTGCCTGCCGCTCTGACTGGATGTGGTCGATCTTCAGAACGCCATAGACCTCGGCCACTCGATTGACAGGAATCACAGTCAGGCCCTGTACCTGCTGGAGCTGCTCAAAGAGAAGATCGGCCTGCAAAATGGAGTCGACTTGGCGCTCGCCACTCAGGTTGAACGCCGGCGCGACAGCCCATACCTGTTTTTTCCGCAGTGGGAAAAAGATGGGTTGTTCGATGCCGTATTCCGGCGGCTTGCCCGGCCCGCAGCCACCGATGCCGGTGATCAGGCTCAGCAACACACCACCGGCGATCCAGCGACACATTGATTGACGTGACATTGCCATTGCTTCTTCCTTGAAGCCAGCACCAGACATCCCTGCTGGAATGTTATCGGCCAATGTCAGTGATTTACTTCCTGCGTATCTGCCTGTCCGATTTCCGCCGGACGATTCGGAAGCTCAATTTCCTCGTCCCGGGACTTATTTTTCTGGGAATCTCGTGCAGAAATTTTTCCCTTTGATGTGCTTTCGACCCCATCGGGGCGTGCCGGATTTTTCTCATGCGATAAGGCAGCACGAACCCCTTTGGGCGACGAGCCACCTGCCGTCATACCGCCCGGTATTTCAGCGGCCACTGACCAGACATTCTCATGCCCTCCCCGGTCACTGATGAAATACACACGGTTATCTACTGCCCAAATAGGGGTGAGGTTCGCTGCGCGTCCATCGGTCAGCCGGCGGCGGGTGTTGTAGTCGGCTTCCAGCACCCAGATATCAGTCTGCCCTTGTGGCTTACCAGCGTTCATTTTGGCGGGATCAGTGATTGAGGCAAATGCCAGGCGCCTGCCGTCTGGGCTCCAGACCGGGCTGATCAAAGCGGAGTTGGAGCTGACGGCAACCTCCATCAGTTTTTTGGGTTGTCCCTGCACCACATCCACTGTCCACAAGCTGAACCAGCGCGACCCACGCTGTCGGGCACGCTGAAAGACAATGCGGTCGGCATCCTTGCTGGGCGACCACGCGGGAAATAACCCATCGGTAAGCCGGGTGCGGGCTTGAGTATTTAGATCGAGTGTCCAGATTTCCCAAATCGGATTTGCCGGCACCGCTTCACTTTCCGGCGGGCCATCGCCGCGGCCGCCCAGGGAGCAAAATACCAATCGAGTGCCATCGGGGCTGAAACTGGGGTGCATGTTCTGCGACCCATCCTGGCTGCCATTGGTGAGCCGCACCACCTGCCCACCATCCGTGTTCATCAAAAAAAGATCCCACGCCCCGCCGCGATTCGAGCAAAAGGCGATTCGCTTGCCATCGGGACTGAAGGTCGGTTGTGCATCGTCGGCAGGATTGCTGGTCAACTGTGTGACCGGACCGCCCGCGATTTGCTGTGCGTATAAATTCGCATGTTCGCCGTTACGGCTGCTGGCATAGACCAGCCACTGGCCCTCGGGGTCGACTGCCACATCGGAATCGAAACCCTCATCCAGCGTGGTGTGCTGATGGAAGCGGGACGTGCCGAAGGCTGTTTTGGGTAAGCCTGGAACGTCCTGCATCTCTCCAAAGAGGTTCATCACCGGCGCTAACCCCGCCGGTCCCGCGGGCGCGGGCTCGGGATCGTTGAGATGGTCCGGTAAAAATTTCGGTTCAACCGTCGGTGCCGCTTTGGCGGTTTGGGTGGGTGCAGTTGCGGGTGTTAATGCGCTATCCGCAATTACTCGCCGCTTGAACGAAACCTCCATCGTGCAGCCTGCTGCGATCAACGGCACCACTAGAAATGCTGCCCCACTCAAACAGCGCACTTCGCGCAGGCAGCGTGAGCGCTTCCGGCGCGCATCGCCCCCATCGTGCTTTGCGGATTTGAACTTCATGCCTGATCTTTATCGGCATGATCGCAGATGGACTTGCTATGTCTTGAATTTGACCCCTGATGGTGTCACTGCCCCGCGATCGGGAATTCATCAATAACCCAGTCGTTATTCGTTTGCGAAAGTAGCATGGTCACGCGCTGATCGCCTGCGCCCATTTTCACAATGACAATGATCGTCGCCGTGCGCACGTCGCCCTGCGGTGACATGGCAAAGGATGGCTCGATCCCGTTCCAGTGCATGTTGATGATCGGCCCGCCCGCCCGCTTTGCCGCCTCCCAGTAGTCGCGCACATCGGTCCATTTAGTTGCGGCTTTGCCGGTGGGGCTATAGAAGCGCATTGCCTCGGCATATTTGCTATCCCGCACATCGTTACCGAACTGCTCCACCACCGCACCGATTTTTTGTTCATCGGCATGAATGCGCTGCTGGTTGTAGATAGTCAATCCCACCTTGACGCTTGCGCAGCCAAAGCATAGCACGATCGCTCCGATCGCCAGCCATCGTCCACTTTGCGTACCAGCGCTGTTGGAAATCTGCCGTAATGCTACGAACGATGCCACTAATCCGAAGACGGGTACAAAAAGCAGCAGCGGCGTGACAAATACCAACCCGCTGGCGAGCGCAAACAACATGGCCACGACGCTGGCGATGTTGATAGCCACATATTGAGCGCTGGCGACGCCCGCCGTAGTCGACATTTTTTGCAATTCCGCCAGCGGATCGGGCTTTTCTTCGAGTTGAACAGCGGGGTGAGCCATTTTATGAAATTCTATCGAGGGAAGGCTCGGGCGACATTGATCCTACCGCCCGCCAGCAATGCCCCTCAAGTTTGTATCATTCGGATTCCGATCAAATCCGAAGCACGTTCTTTGAACCCGTTTTTTTTTGAAGGTAAATGCGTCATGACTAAACGTCAACTCATTGATGAGATTCGCCAGCACAACGCAACCGCTACCTCTTCGTTTTTGTCACAATTTGATGAACACGCATTGGAACAGTATCTGGCCCACCTGCAAACCGCGACCCAAAAGAGGCCGCAGGTAGCCGGCTGGATTCGCAAACAACCCACGCTTCGCATGGTCGGATAGTTCCTGCCTAGACACCGGCCTTTGCCAGGAATTCTACTTCACTAAGCACCGGCACCCCCAGCGCGCGTGCCTTATCCAGCTTGCTACCGGCATCGGCCCCTGCAACCAGGAACGATGTCTTCTTACTAACGCTGCCGGAAACCCGCCCGCCCAGCCTGGTAATCATCTCTTCGATCAGCGGTCGAGTGTATTGCGTTAGCGTGCCGGTCACCACGATGGTCTGGTTCGCAAATGGCAGCGAGCCATCCGCAGCCTGCCCTCGGTCGGTGACCACCTCCATCGTCGGGTTTACACCCACGCTCTGGAGTTCGGTAACCACATGTCGTCCGGCAGGATTGTGAAAAAAATCAAATACGCTTTGTGCAATAGCCGGCCCGATCTCGTTGACCGACGATAGCTCTTCCACCGTTGCAGATGTCAGGCCATCCAGCGAACCGAAATGGGTCGCAAGGATATGGGCCACGCGGGTACCGACGTGATGAATTCCCAACCCCGCCAAAAGCCGATCCAATCCGCGTTGCCTGCTGTCGGCGATCCCATCAATCACATTCTTAGCGCTTTTGTCTTTGATGCCTTCGAGTCCCAGCAATTGCTGATGCGTCAGCCGAAAGAGGTCGGCGAAGGTCTTAACCAGCCCGTGATCAATCAGTTGATCCACCATAACTTCACCGACGTTTTCAATATCCAACTGTCCGCGCGCGCAAAACCATTTGACACGCTCGCGCAGCTGAGCCGAACAATCGGGGTTCAGACAATAGATGTAGGGCGTGGCTGCATCCTTCTCAACCGGTGAGCCACAGGCGGGGCATTGCGTGGGAGGCTCGACTGGGCTGGCCCGCCGGGATCGCTTCTCCGGCACCGCCTGCCTCACGTACGGAATGACCTCCCCAGCCCGTTCCACAACCACCGTGTCTCCGATGTGCAAATCAAGCTTTTTAATCTGGCCGACATTGTGCAGCGTTGCATTC
>JBBSFP010000160.1:0-6535 GCA_038238625.1 Tepidisphaerales bacterium | reverse complement strand
TTCGGGGAGCGGGGCGGGGGGGGGTGGAGGGGACGGTGCAAAATCCCCGGTGAAATCTTCTTCGAGCAACCGCAGGTTCAACTGCACGGTGGAGAGCACATTTTTGATCTCGTGCGCCAAGCCGCCGGTGAGCGTCCCCAGCTCCGCCAGCCGCTCTGCCTGGGCGACGCGGCTCTGCACTTGCACAAACCTGCGATAAAACAACACCCCCGCCCCCACCGCAACCAGGCTGGTCACCAGCGCGCCGATCATGCCACCGACCAGCATACCTGCCATTGCCCTGCCTCTTTTTTAGCTCGCCCCCATGTCCCCGTTTTCCAGGGGGAACAGGGGGAACTGTGACGCGGGTCCTGGGGCGCTGCACGCTGCCGGGTGTTCCCGACCCCTGAACACCCCGGCGTCAAACGCCCCCTCCTAACCCTCACCCGCGAGTGCGCAGGCGTGAGGATCCGCTTTGATTTGCCTTCATTTCTTCGCGGGCGCTGGCTCCGGGGGGGCTTCCTCGACGGGGCCGGTTGCCGATGTCGGGGTTGAAGTAGCTGCCGGGGCGGTGCTTGGCTTCTTCAAATCTTCCTTGGCCAGCTCCAGCGATTCGGTGATGTCCGCTACCGGAATGACCACCGGGGTATTTTGAATCTGGACATTTCCACCGCCGTCATTCTCGTTGCTGCCGTTTTTACGGTGATGCGCCAGCACGATCCCCAATACCCGGCCATCGGCCAAAAAGCAGGGACAACCGACGATCCCACCGGAGATATATTCGGTGCGCGGCTTCGTCAGCTTGGCGGTCATATGCGTGATCGACAGCGCCGGCTGAAAGTTAAAGGTCTTGTCCAGCCGCCCCAGGAATATCAGCGTGTCCAGCAACTCCGCATCCTTGGCGGGATTGTTCAGCGACACCACCGCAATCTTCGCCTTGGCGTCGCCATCCAGCGGCACCTGCGGCCCCAGGTAGGCCAGATCCAGATCATCATCGGTGCGCACCACGCGGGCAGGAATCTCGGTGCCATCCGACAGGCGATACTTCACATCGCGCAGCTCACCCTTGAGATGAAACACGCGCACCTGGCCCTGGATATTTCGCCGCAGCGTGCCCAGCGCGGTGGTGGGATCGAGCCCCGAGAGCGAGGTCACCGCCAGCCCGGTGGAATCCACGATGGTCGCCAGGGTTGCCTGCTGGCGTTCTTCTGGAGGCGCGTTTCCGCCCCCTTCCATCTCCACGTTGATCTTTAACACCGCCGACACGGATATCACCGCGTTTTGATTTTCCTTCAAAACTTTCCGCCCGGTAAGAATGGCGGCATCATCCTCGGCATGGGCGGGAACGGCCCACCCCAGCACCCCACACAGCAGCGACAGGCAAAGCAATCGTTTCATGTGATCCTGTTCTTTCAACTAAAAGGTAATTCCAAAATCCCGGATGCCCATGGGCGTGATTGTAACCGCCCCGCCGCGCATGGGTGAGGGATATGCAGAGCAGCGCGCCGTATTTCCCTGCATTTTTCTCTTATTTCCAGTCGGGTTCCACCTCGAGAAAAAAGGTGTGCACCCCACGCCGAGTAAAGAACGTCAGGTGACGGGCCTTGTTTTTCCTGGCGTCTTCCAGAATCTCCTTCAGTTGATCCACCGTGGCCGTGGGTTTGTCATCAATGCTCATCAGGACATCCTTAGGTGAAAGCCCGCCCAGCGACGCCCACCCGGCTTCCTCCACGTTTTCAATGAGCACGCCCTGCATGGCATCCTCGAGTTTGAGCCGATTGCGATCGTCAAATGCCAAGTCACGCGCGGCGAATTCAAAATCGACGTTGGTGAGCCGCTTGGCGTTTTCAATCAGTTGCGGAGCAGTGTCGAGCTTCATGGAGAGCTTGGAAGGCTTTCCATCACGGATGATCGAAAGCTCGCAATCCGTCCCCACGCGGTAACGCCGCACCAGCGTGTCAAACAAATCCACATCCTCCGGCTGCGATGCTTCAACCGGCACATCATCGAGGGCAACGATCACATCACCGACTTTTACGCCCGCTGCCTCGGCGCTTTGCCGCGCGAAAATTTCCGTCACGCGAACCCCCTTCTTGCCCTTGATGCCCATCGCCTCCGCCAGGTCAGCTGTCAGCACTTGCGTGGCCATCGCCGGCCAGGGCTTGCGCGCGCGGTTGGGTTTATCCTCCGGGGGGTCCTCGCCAATCTTCACCAGCGCCGCCAGTTGCTGCGTGCCACGACGGAAGTTGACGATCACCGGCACGCGCTGCGTTTTTCCCTCGCTCAGCTCGGCGCTCAGCTTCCGCAGCTCATCCACATCCGCCACCGCTTTGCCGTTCACTTTCAGAATCACATCTTCAGATTTCAGCGGCAGCTTGGCTTCGGCCACCGGCCCACCCCGGCGCACGGTATCCACATACACGCCTTTGGTGTCTTCCCACTGCGCCTCCTGCGCCATCATCCGCGTGATGTCACGCCCGGTGATGCCCCAGCCTTTGATTTCCTGTGGCAAACCCACAGCGCGGTGCCGTGCGATGGTTGTCAATTCCGTCTGATGTTCCTGCCCATCCCGCTGATACACAACCGCCACCTTGGCACCCACCGGCGTGGCCAATTGCAATTGGTTGAAAATCGGAATGTCCTCGGCAATGGCCACGTTGACGGTCTGCTGGTTGTATGTGGTGATCAGGTCGCCGGCCTTGAGACCTGCCTGGTCGGCTGGGGAACCTTTGATGACACCCGCCACCAGTGCACCGCCCGTCCGGCGATCCCCTTTCAAGCGCGGCTGACTGTCCAGTCCAAGCCAACTGCGGTTGACATGCCCATCTTTGATAATCTGCTCCACCACCGACCGCGCCAGGTTAGATGGGATTGCTCCGCCCAGCGAAGCCAAGCCGATTTCGTTGATTCCAATGATCTCCCCCTTGAGGTTGACCAGTGGCCCGCCGCTGTTGCCATGGAAGATGACCGCATCGTGCGCCAGCCAGCGGACGACCATGCCGACGTTTTCGCCATCCAGTTCAAACCCGCCTCCAAAGCGCGGCAGAATCATGGCGGTGTTTGAGATGATCCCTTCGGTAACCGATTGCGACAGCGCCCCGGGCGATCCCATCGCCAGCACCACGTCCCCCACGCGCAGCTCATCGGAATTCCCCCATTCGGCCACCGGTAACGGCGCGTTGGGGTCTTTGCGCGAGGATTGATCGATCTTCAAAACCGATATGTCCGCCATCGCATCGGTCCCCACCAGCGTCGCATCCACCTCTTCATGATTGGCAAGGTTCAGGACAATGCGGGTTGCGTTTCCCGCTACGTGGTGATTGGTCACCACGTATCCATCGGGGGAAATGATGGCCCCGCTGCCGGCCGCCTCCAGCCGCCGCATACGGCCATTGCTGGGCTCCTGAAACACCACGAAGATTCGCACCAAAGCTGGAAATACGCGGCTCATGGCCACGTCGATTTCCTTGGCGTTACCCGTGGTTCCCGGATTCTTGGCGAAGCTGATGGCGTCGTTGCCGGGCACCATCGCACTAAACACCCCGGCCATCGTGAGCAACACCACTGCGGTACCCAATCGATTGGCCAATCGAATCGAATTGCGAACCGGCCTAAGCATCTGCATGATAATCCCGATCTTTCAATATTCCGCGGAACACGCGCTGGAGGGTTTTTCCCGAACCGACACCGGATTGTGGTAGCGCCAGCCGGAAAAGTCCAGCGGGGCCCCTCCCTGTTTAGTCCGGTTGCTTGCGATCGGGTTTTTCCACCCCGGCACCATCCCCTGCACCATCCACCGCACCATCCCCCGCACCGCGCGCGCTGAACATTTCCCCCAGCCCATTGGCCACCAGGATGAGCATCGCCCCCCCCAGCCCCATCGCCGTCAGGGCATGCCCCTGCGCGACCCATGCATAGGCGGCTGCGAACACCGGTTCCATCAGGTAAATCAGCGCCGCCCGCGTGGGATCAACATCCGGCTGCACCAACATCTGCGATCCAAAACTCACCAGCGTCGGCAGCAGCGCCAGCAAAAGCCAGTTCCATGGAACCCCCGGCGCGAGACTTAGCCGCAGCAGCCCGGCCCAGGAATCGGCTGACCCCCGCGGCAGAAACAGGCATGCCCCCGCGCAAAGCGCCCCCACGACGATGAACTGTCCGCCCGCAAGCCGCCAGGGATCATCCCGCGCCGCCAGCGCGTTGAGTGCGAAGATGTCGATCGAATAAAGGATGGAACACAAAAGCCCCAGCCCTTCGCCGATGCCAAACCCGGTGTGCGATCCCCCGGTGAGCAGCCAGATACCCAGCGTGGCCAACAGCACGCTAATGATTAGGAGAGTCCCCGGTCGCCGGCGCTGGATGATCGTCTGGATGGCCGGTACGAACAGGATGGTGAGGCTGGTTAAAAAAGCGCTGACGGATTCGCTGGTGCGATCCAGCCCGAGTTGCTGAACCAGCACGGCGGCCCACAGCACCGCGCCCAGCATGAGCGTGTCTCGCAGGCTGTGCAGCGACCATCCCCGGCGCGCCCGGCCAAACAATGCAAACCAAACCACCCCCGCCAGCAAAAACCGGATGGCTAACAGCCAGGTAGGCCCGAGCAACGACCCATCGGCCAATCCCGCCGCCCGGTTGATCGCGGCCCCCCCATTTTTCCCCCAGGTGAAACTCAGCCCCCAAAACAGACAGGCGACTAACAACACCCCGGTAGCCCGGCGCTGCCGCCGATGCGATGCGGAAAGCGATTGCAGCGGTGAGGACATGGGCCGGTGAGTAACAGAACCAAGCCAGCTTGGCGAGGATCCCATTAGCCGTTGGGTCGAAACGATTATAATAAAGTTCAGAGCGCGAACCGGGTTTACGGTCGATGATTTTGGATCAAGCGCAACACGCGGGGCTTTGTTACCGGAGGGAGTTGCCAGATTACCCGATTAAGTCTCCGGCCCGGGAGCAATAGAGCCTGTAGTATTCAGCGGGTTGAAAGCAGCGGGTAAGGGGGCGTGATATACTTTAAGGCATGTGCGAATCGGCGATCAGCGTCAATCGGAATATCCAGGGCGGGACACCCTGCTTCATCGGAACGCGCGTGCCTGCCAGGTCTTTATTCGAGCACCTGGAAGCGGGGTATACGATCGATTATTTCCTGCAACAATTCCCGAGCGTGAAACGGGAGCAAGTGGTTGCACTGCTGGAAGAAGCCAGAGCACGAACCGAATAGGCTCATCCCCGCAAGCCATGAACAATATGGCGAAATGAAACTTCTTCTCGAGGAAAACCTACCGCACGACCTTCGACACTTCCTCGGCGGGCACGATATTTTCACCGTCGCCTACATGGGCTGGAAAAGCATTGAATTCGTTCCGATTCAACAACCGTGATCTGAAAGACAGTGGGGCGATCCCTCGTCCCAATAAAGGAAATGTACGGGAAAGGTTATGATACTCGCATCGAAAGGAGTAATGAGGATGGCCAAGGACAAAAAGCAACCAGCCCAATCAGCATTATTTCCCGAAACCAACGAAATCATATCGCTGTTGGCTAAAGAATCGGCACAGGATATCGTCGTATTGCTGATACCGAGCCACGACAAGCAGAATGTTTCTTTGCCAAAGGCTCAGATGGCTGAATGGACGCAAAACGGAATGCAATTGCTTGCCGACCTCTATGGTGGGGCGACGGCTTACGAAACATTCGCCGGCATCTTCAAGACCGACGATGGCCATTATCTCCGCGACAAACCGTTGCTTCTCGAATCATTCGCTACAATTGCAGCCATACACGACCCGGAACGCCTGGAACAATTAGTCAATTTTTCCAAGCGCATGGGCAAAACACTCGAACAAGACACGATTATGTTGATTTTTGGAACAGTGAGCTACAGCGGCGTTTGAACCCTGTTTGTGTTTCGCGTTGGGAGTAGATGTTATGGCACTCAATCACTACGCGATAAACCAGGTCGTTCGGGGGACCATGGCGGCCGGTTCGCAGGCAAGATTTGGCAGCTTTGGGCTTCTTGGCGTCGTCGGTAATGTTCTGAAGAGCCGTCCACTACCAAACGCTCGGGTGTTGTTTGACATCGAATCAGACCGAAAAGTACTCGCTGCATTTGAGAAGGTTCGGGACGGGTATGCACCAGAAACGCTTATGCTCGATGATGCCTTCGCGAACAAGTTTCACGTCGAAGCAAGGCGGTTGGGGGTTCATGCATCAGATGCCGACATCAATCGCCGTCTTCTGAATATTCGCAAGAACCCCGCAAGGTATAGCAGTCTCGGGCTGTCAATCCAAGTTGCAACAAAAACCAATCCACAACCGAGTATCGTACCAAGGTATGCTCATGTGATTGAGTTTGCGCTATCGCGGCTCCGATCTAGATACGGCGTGACTATTGACGACATCCTCTTGGACCCGTCATTGAAGTTAGAATATGAAAAAATGGTGGCAATGGCTGTGAGCTTCCCCACGAACGGTGGGCGCGCCGACCGGATTAGTTTAGGCCCGCCTCGAACTGTTCGGGGCTGAGATAGCCTAATGTACTGTGCAGTCGTTGCCGGTT
>JBBSFP010000159.1:0-6574 GCA_038238625.1 Tepidisphaerales bacterium | reverse complement strand
TCCACCGCCCGGGCGCGCTCCATGGCTCGCTCGTTCAACACGGTGATGAAAGCCTGCACCGTGGGCTCGGTTTTCTCGATTTGATCCAATGACTGCCGGGTCAACTCGACGGCGGAAATTTTCCGCGCGGCAATCGCGCTGCGGGCAGTGGTCAGGGTGTCAAAAGCCAATGCCATGGATGGTCAATGGGATAGAAAAACCAGGCGTCGATCAACCGGCCGAGTCGTCATCGCTGCCGATCACTTTAGGCACTTTAAAAAATCGTCCGTCGGTTTCCGGCGCGTTTTGCAGCACCTGTTCGACGCTCAGCGAAGGCTCCACGATGTCTTCGCGCAGCACATTCACTGCGGCGGCCGCGTGCGCCATCGGTTGCACGCCGCTCACGTCCAACTGATCAATCTGCGCGATGTAGTGGAAAATCTGCTCCAACTGCACCGCCAGCGTTTGCAGCCGATTTTCATCAAGCGTCAGCCGCGCAAGCTTTGCAACGTGGCGGGTCTGTTCGAGCATGGATTGCGCATCGTTAGACATCGGGTATTTGTTTTTAACTCATGCCGCGCGGCCGCTCAAGGAATCGCCCCCGGATTCGTCGGCAAATAAGCCGAGCGCAAACCGATCGCGCTGGCGGTGGCGTGCGTGGTAATGTGGCTGATGCTGACGTGCCAGCGGGCGATGCCCAGTTGATCGGCGATGCGGGCGCACTCACCGGTGAGATGGACCGTGGGTTGGCCGCTGGGTTCGGGGCGGATCTCGATGTCGGTCCAGGCGATTTGGCCGCGCATCCCGGTGCCCAGCACCTTGAGCACGGCTTCCTTGGCGGCAAAGCGTCCGGCCAGGTGCTCGATCTGCCGCCGTGGATTGCGAGCGCAATAGCTTTGCTCCAGCGGGGTGTAGCATCGGTCCAGAAAACGCTGCCCGTGGTCTTCCAGCAGCTTGGCAATTCGCTGGGTTTCTACAATGTCGATACCGTGACCGATAATGGGCATTGCAAAACCGATTTACGAGAATCGCGCGCGCAATTGTTCCTGCACCCGCTTGGGGTTCAACCCCTTGGTCGATTTCATGATGGCCCCTACCAGGCTGCCCAGCGCCGCCTGTTTACCGGCACGAAAATCCTGCAGCGATTTGGGGTTCTCCGCCACCAGCGCATCAATGGCCGCATCAATCGCACCGTCGTCGCTCAATTGAATCAACCCCAGGCTGGTGGCGGCCTGCTCAGCGGGCTGATCACGTTCGGCGATTGCCCGAATGATTTTTTTGGCGGATTCTTTACCGGCGGAAATCTTGTTATCCGTCACCAGCGTGGCGATTTCCGCCACCCGCGCCGGTGCGATACCGATCTGCATCGCCGAAATTTCCATCTCGTTGGCCAGCTCGCGGAGCGCTTCCATCAGGTTGCCGGCGCGGCGCGCCCCGGCCCCTTGAGCCAACACTTTTTCAAAAAAATCCCCGGTCGCGCGATCGGACGCCAGCAAAGCGGCATCCGCGGGCGGCAGCCCCAGCGTTTCGATGTAGCGCTGCCTCCGCGCTGCCGGCAATTCCCCGATGCGCGACTTCAGTTCGTTGAGCCAGTTGTCATTCACCTCCACCGGCGGTAGGTCAGGATCTGGGAAATAGCGATAGTCGTTGGCCTCTTCCTTATCGCGCTGATGAAACGTCGCGCCCGCAGCCTCGTCCCATCCATAGGTGCTCTTGCGCCCCAGCGAAGCGGTGTCCTCCCAGGCTTGCACCTGCCGCCGCGCTTCAAAATCGGTTGCCCGCTCCAGCACGCTGAAGCTGTTGAGGTTTTTGATCTCCGTGATGGCGGTTTTGTGCACCTGCCCACTTTCATCGGTGATGTGCACGTTGATGTTCGGCTCGAAGCGCATATGGCCCATCTGCATCTGGGCCTCGCTGACGCCCAAAAACTGCACCAGCCGTTGTAGCTCACGGCCAAATTCGGCAACCTCCCGGCCGCTGGCCAGATCAGGCTCAGTGACGATTTCCAGCAGCGGTGTGCCCGCGCGGTTGAGATCCACGATGCTCCAATCAATCGCATAACCACCCGGGGCATCGTGCAGAAGTTTGCCGGCATCCTCTTCCAGATGCGCCCGGCGAATGCGCACCGTCCGCTTTTGTCCATCATCGCCGGTGATTTCAAACCGGCCCTGGGCGCACAGCGGCTGATCGTATTGGCTGATCTGATAATTCTTGGGCAAATCCGGGTAAAAATAGCTCTTTCGATCCCATCGCGAATGAGCCGCAATGCGGCATCCCAGCGCCATGCCCACCATGATCGAATACTCCACCGCCTTTTTATTCATCACCGGCAGCACACCGGGAAGCCCCAGCACCTGCGCATCCACCTGGGCATTGGGCTCGGCGCCAAAACCATTGGCGCACCCGGTAAACATCTTGCTTGCCGTGGCAAGCTGCACGTGTATTTCCATCCCCACGAGCACGCGAAATGATTTACAGACCCTACCCGCCACGGACAGCTCCTTGAACCTGATGCTTCAGATGACGCGCACGGAAACTTTTCCCGGCAGCGTACTACCGATGCGCTGCAGCGCCAGCCGATGCGCATGTTCGTAATGCTTGATCATCACCGACCAGTCAAACAATTCCGACAAACGCTCGGTGCGGTTACGCAGTTCAATTCGCTGGCGACGGTGGTAATGGCAAAATTCGACCAGGTAATCCACCATCTCGTTGCAGGTTTGTTCAAAACCATGCTGGCGGCGATCAAGCACGCAAATTCCGCTCTTGCGGCTCTCGGGAACGTGGTGCCGCACGTAGGCGCCAAAGCCGCTCAAATCGGTGGTGACTGAAGGCACGCCCAGCGCGACGCATTCCATTGGCGTATAGCCCCAGGGCTCGTAGTAGCTGGGAAAAATCCCCAGGTGGCACCCGCGCACGAAATCTTCGTAGTCGAGGCCCACCAGCGGGCTGGTGGCGGTCATGAACTGCGGATGAAACACCACCTTTACCGGATCCCCCGACAGGTTAAAAAGTTGCCGATGCCGCAGGTGCATCAGCACCGGATCATCCGCATCGTTGACCAGGTCATGCGTGACGATGAGCGGCGGCTGACCGGTGCGCCAAGCGTGGATGCCGCGCTTGAGCCGAACCTTGGCGTCTTCACTGATCAGATCATCGCCATCGGGCAGTTGGCCCTTGGCGGCAGCGAGGTAGAGCGTTCGGCCCATCTGCTCCTGCAGATTTTCGCAGGTGTGGCGGAGGTCATCAAACATGGCCTGGCTCTGCAGCGCGCCCACGTTGATGTGCCGGGTTGCGGCCTTGGTGATGATGAATGCCACCACCGTCGGGGGGTCTTCTTCCTGCCGCAATCTCTGGCTGAGGCGGAACATGGTTTCGATGAAAAAATCCATCCCCTTGTTGCGATATTCGTAGCGCCCGCTGGTGAAGAAATAAAGCGTGCGATCAAGATCGAAAGTGTAAGCGGGGAAAAAGTGCCCCATCACAAATCGGCTGATGCGCTCTTTGTATCGCAGGTGGAGGTTCTGAAACTCGTGTAGCGCGGCAAAGCGCTGAATGTTGAGCCCATTGGGCAAAATCGCATCGGGGCGGCGCCCCAGCAACTGCTCGGCTTCCACGCTGGTCACTTCGCTGACCGTGGTGAAAACCGTCGACGCATGCGCCGCCGCTTTTTCAATCAAATGGCGCGGCAGGATCTGGTACCTGGCCGCCTCTTTATCCCCATCGAGGAACGGAAGGTGGTCGTAAAAATTGGAATTGTCGGAAGCGAGGTAGCGGCCCAGCAAGGTTGCGTGCGTGGTAAACACCGTGGAGATGGGCAGGCGGAGATGGGCAATTCGCGGCACTGCCACGCCGCCCATCCATTCATGAAAATGCGCTAAAACCGGCCGATCGGGTAACACCTGCCGCAGCGCGCGGAAAAATTCCGTCACTGCAAACCCGAACGCCACCACCTCGTTCACCTCGCCATCGGCATGGTTGGTAGCGATCCCGTGGTCTTTCCAAAGCAGATATGAATCGCTTTCCAGGGATGAGAAGCGGTCGCGATAATCAATCAGCAACACCGCCGGATGACCTGCCACCAGCCACTGCCCAAAATAACTCCCGATGCCGGCCTGCTTGAGCCGATCCATGGCCTCCTTCATGTAGCCGGTGGCCGGGCGCTCTTCAAATTCCAGCGCGGCGGTGTGCGGGTTGTAGGGGCCGATCAGGCAATAACGCGTTTCCCAGCGCGTCATCATGGTGGCAGCCTTGGTCCGCAATACCGTGTAGATGCCCCCCAGTTGCCAGCACACTTCCCAGGCGATTTCAAAGAGCAGCGGCAGTTCGGAGTTAATCCCCGGCTCGGTATCGGCGGCGCGTTTTTGCGCTTTTATTTTGGATTGATCGGCGGCCAGCGGTGGCCGCAGGTTTGGCAGCGGAATGTCGGCGGGCAGTTCGGGGGTTTCGGGCGGGTGCTCCGGTGCCAGTAAGGGCTGGTCTGCCATTTCCAGGCCCGGCTCATCGATGCGCAGCTCGCCGACGTGACCCGCACCGTTGTCAACCAGCATCCCGTCGGGGCGCGGCTGGGACATATGCCCGCTGCCGGTGGATTCCCAGGCAAACCACTGCATATCCGCCCCGGTTGGCGCGTCTACTTCAGTGCCGGCAGCGGATGGCGCAGCGGTCGTTTGCTCGGTGGCCGTTGGCTCGATGACCTCTACACTGGAGATCGGTGTCGCGGCCACCAGGGTGGGCAGCTCAGCAAACGATGTCCCTGCGCCAAACTCCGCCGCACCCGGAGTTGCGGCGAGCTCCAGCCCACCGCCCAGCGTAATCTCCAGCACCCCCCCGGGCTTGACGGCATTGAATCCCACGATCCCCTGCAGCGACTGCACCGGTGACGACACAATCACCGAAGCGTCCGCGGCCAGCCCATCGCCCACCGGAGACTGCGGAACCACCAATACATCATGCGAGGCCCCGCCTGGCTCACTTACGGTGATCGCACCGCTGGCAACGGGTGGGGTTTGCTCAAACCCGCTATCGCCCAGGGCGGGATGCGCGACGTCTTGAGTTGCCTGCGGTCGCGGCGCGGGCGAAGGGATGGGTTGGTTGCCGCGTTTGCCGGCGGCGGGGTTCTTAGGTCTGTTCGGTTTTTTTCCACCGCGTGCCATCGGGTGACATTATGCGCCGCGCGCCGGGGTTTGACCATGCGCAGTTCGCACAGAGCCTGGATTCAATCCTCCGGTCATCTCAGCCCTGCAGATAAAGCAATCGCACCACCGCGCCCCTGGGTTGAGCCGGATCATTCGCCGGGCGCGCCAGCAGGCCATCGGCGCGCGCCAGGGTAAACAGGTCGGCGGATCCCTTCCATTTTAATGGGCGAATCTCGGGTAACCCATCGAAATCAAGCGCGCCCAATAGGGCCGGTTGATAAAACTCTCGCCAGCCGTTGGCGGGCAAATCTTCGCTGATACGGCCGGTGATCCAGCGACTATTGCCGGCATCCGCCGCGGCCCCGCTCATGCGGCCAACCAGCCGGGCCGTGAACAGCACTGTGCACACAAACGCGCTGACGGGATTTCCTGGCAATCCGAAAATAAATTTCCCCGCATACGTTCCGCGCCCTTCAGCAAAGACCAGCGGCTTACCGGGTTTAATTGCCAGTTTCGTGAACAGCGTGCTGAAACCCAGTTGGTTAATCACGCGCGGGACATAATCGAATTGCCCCATGCTCATCCCGCCACTGACCAGCAGGACATCGGCCTGATGCTCCTGCAGTCCGCTGCGCATGCGAGTTTCGATGAGATTCGGATCATCGACCACCTGTCCGAGGTCGATCGTTGGGCAGCCCCAGCTTTGCAGAAGCGCAATCAACATCGGATTGTTTGCGTTGCGAATCTGGGCCAGGCCGGGTTGTCCACCGGTGGCAGCCAACTCATCACCCGTTGCCAGTACCGCCACGCGCGGGGCCACATGGATCAAAACCCGTTGCCGCCCCACACTCGCCGCCACCGCGATTTGGGCAGGGCCCAACCGCTGATGATTCGCCAGCACCACGCATTGCGCTGCCACGTCGCTGCCGCGCCGGGCGATGTTTTGCCCGGGCTTTTCCGCGCGCAAAATCGTGACCCTCGCACTCGGCTCGTGGGCTCGCGTGTTTTCCACCGGAATCACCACATCCGCGCCCTCGGGCACCGGCGCGCCGGTCATGATCGCCATCGCTTCGCCAGGCTTCACCGGTTCATTTGGAATCTGCCCGGCAGCAATGCGGGCGGTGATGCGCAGATCAACGGGTGGCTCCCGCACATCCGCAGAACAAACGGCGAAACCGTCCATCAGCGCCTTGGCAAACGGTGGATAATCGCGATCCGCGCTGATCTCTTCGGCAAGCCGACACCCGATGACAGCCATCAGATCGCGCATCTCGGTGCGCGGCCGCACCGCTACGGCGTCTACGATCGCCAACGCTTGTGAGACGTTCAATAATGGTTCATGATCGTCGGTCGTCATTCTCCCGCATTGTAGCGCAACCGGCAGGATCGATGGAACCCAGCGCATTACCGCAGGCCGCGCCGATGCATAAACCCGGGGGTAACCGCTGGGCGCGATT
>JBBSFP010000158.1:0-6609 GCA_038238625.1 Tepidisphaerales bacterium | reverse complement strand
CTAATCCTGCCACCCGCCACCGATTCTACCCCACGTTGAACCTTCCGCCACCGATCGGGTGCCACGGGTCGCGGTAATCCGAGACCTGTGCCGTTCACGCCCAGACAAGCACAGGTCTGCGAGTACGCCGACCTGTGGCACCGGCACCCGACCCCGGCCACCCGCCAGATCATTGACATAAATCTCAAACCATCCAACGGGATTCATAGGAGTCGCCTTTCGAGTGCTGGATGCGCAGTACGCTTCGGACTCGCTTCCGAGATGTCCGCATCGAAGCAGCAACCTCAACCGAGGCGCGCCGCCTCGATCGCGGCGATGTCGATCTTTTTCATCCGCATCATCGCTTCGAACGCGCGCTTGGCGGCAGCTGGATCGGGATCGGTGATCGCTTTAATCAGGACTTTCGGCGTAATCTGCCAGGACAATCCCCATTTGTCCCGGCACCAGCTGCATGCGCTCTCCTGTCCGCCGTTGCCGACGATCGCGTTCCAGTAGCGATCCGTTTCGGCTTGGTCGGCGGTTGAGACCTGAAACGAAAATGCTTCGCTGTGCTTGAATTTAGGTCCGCCATTGAGCCCAATGCACGGAATGCCCATCACGGTAAATTCGACGGTCAGTACGTCTCCTTTCTTCCCCGATGGAAAGTCTCCCGGTGCGCGGTGTACGGCGCCGACGGACGAATCGGGAAAAGTCTTGGCGTAAAACCGCGCAGCTTCCTCGGCATCGCCATCGTACCAAAGGCAAATCGTATTCTTTGCTGGGTTTACCATGTCACTTTTCCATCGAGATCATCCAACCGAGACCAGAGTCAACGTGCTCGCAGTCGATCGGGCATTATAAGGACCGAAATTTCCGCGCCAACCTACCGCAAAATTCGTAACATTCCGGCGCCGTTTCACTGTGCTTCGCATAGGCAGCCGTAGCCATGTTTGATGGGTCGGCAGCGCTGTCATCGAAAGACGGCGCGGCGCGATGGGGGCACGTTTCGGCGCTCCCGTCGCCCGCGAAATGGACTTTTCGTTTTAAACAATCTTGGCGCTGCCAGACTGGCAGCCGCCGTGGGCCAGATCGCAGGCTTTGGCAGCATCTGGATCCTTACCAAGGACCTGTCTTTTCTATAACCCGTTGATAGCTATCGGCTAACGAACATTGATGGCAGATAGGCCCACGGCACGGGGGTTGTTTATGGGGTCGGTAATGTTGCATCGTGCGGTACCCGCGCGCTGGCTCTCGTTGACCGGAATCAATCATGGTGATCGCAACTGGAGCCAATCGCCTGAATGTTCTGCTGGCCAACGAGCAGGAGCAGTGGCATCGCACGGTTCGGCAACTGCTTGAGCCACAAGGCGTGCAGACCTTTTCGGCACGCAGCGGGCAGGAGGCCCTGCACCTGATGGAGACCAATCCGGTGCATGTGGCGGTGCTGGATGTGCAGATGCCGCAGCTCGGTGGAATGCAGGTGGTACGACTCATGCGGCAATCGCAGATGGAGTTGCCTGCGATCTTGCTGGCCGACCATTTGACTACCGCGCTGCTGCACGAGGCGTTGGGAATGCATGTGTTCAGCGTGCTGAGTAAGCCGGTGGACTGGAATTTATTGCTGGATGCGCTGGCGCGAGTGATGCGGCGTTTCTATGAAAGTCGCTGGCCGGGGAATTAATTAGTTTGTTTGTTGGATGGGCTGAGTAGTCCGCCAATTTTATTGTGTATCTAAGAAATGGTTGGGCAGTTGCCCATCCTACTACTACAGGTTAAGGAGACAGGTCATGGCCAAGTTGCGTCCCCTCGGTGATAAGATTCTCGTGAAGCGTGATGAAGCCGAGAGCAAGACCAAGAGCGGGATTGTCCTTCCGGACGCCGCCAAGGAAAAACCCAAGCGCGGCAAGATTGTGAGTTTGGGCGAAGGCAAGCGCCTGGACAACGGCGAGCGCGCTCCCTGGAACGTCCGCAAGGGCGATCAGGTGATCTTCACCAGCTATGCCGGGACCGAGATCAAGATCGACGGCGAAGAGCTGCTGATCATGAGCGAGGATGACATCCTGGCCGTGGTGGAATAAGCCTTAAAACGTCTGCGACAGTTGTATTGCCTCAATTGAGAAAAGCTCAATTGACATGGCCTCGAATGAGATAGCCCCCGAACTGAAAAAGCCTCGAACCCACGGAGAAAATTAATATGGCAGCGAAACGAATTGCATTCGATCAGGAAGCGCGCGAAGCGATTATGCGCGGGGTGAAGAAGCTCGCCCGCGCCGTCAAGGTCACGCTCGGCCCATCCGGTCGTAACGCCGTGCTCGAAAAATCTTTTGGTTCTCCCACCGTCACTAAAGACGGGGTTACGGTTGCCAAGGAAATCGAGTTGGAAGATTCCTACGAAAACATGGGCGCGCAGATGGTCAAGGAAGTCGCTTCCAAGACCTCCAGCGTGGCCGGTGATGGCACCACCACAGCCACCGTGTATGCGGAGGCGATCTTCAGCGAAGGTCTGAAGAACGTTGCCAGTGGCGCGAATGCCAGCCAAATCCAGCGCGGCATCGGGCTGGCGGTGGAAGCGATCGTTGCCGAGCTTGGAAAGATGTCCAAGAAGATCTCCAGCTCGCAGGAAGTCGCTCAGGTGGGCACGAGCTCAGCCAATCAGGACGAGCAGATCGGCAAGATGATTGCCGATGCGATGGACAAGGTCGGCAAAGATGGCGTTATCACGGTTGAAGAGGGCAAGAGCCTTGAAACTGCGGTGGAGCTGCTGGATGGGATGCAGTTTGACAAGGGTTACCTCAGCCCGCATTTCGTGACCGATACCACGACGCAGGAAGCCCTGCTTGAGGATGCCTACATTTTGATTCATGAGAAGAAGATCAGCAGCGCCCGCGACCTGGTGCCCGTGCTGTCGAAAATCGCCGAGCAGGGTAAGCCGGTGCTTCTCATCGCTGAGGATATTGATGGTGAAGCGCTGGCAACACTGGTGGTAAACAAGCTGCGTGGCACCTTGAAAGTGGTGGCCGTGAAGGCCCCCGGTTTTGGTGATCGTCGCAAGGCAATGCTTGAAGACATTGCCATACTCACCGGTGGCACCGCGATTTTTGAAGAGCTCGGTGAGAAGCTTGAGAACGTGGAACTCAACCGGCTTGGCCGCGCTAAGAAGATTCGCGTGGACAAGGATAACACCACGATCATCGAAGGCGCCGGCGAAGAGAAGGCCATTAAGGGCCGCATCGAATCGCTTAAGCGCGAGATCGAAAACAACACATCGGAGTATGACCAGGAGAAATTGCAGGAGCGCCTGGCCAAATTGGCGGGTGGCGTGGCTCAGATCAATGTCGGTGCTGCCACGGAAGTGGCGATGAAGGAAAAGAAGGCGCGAGTGGAAGACGCGTTGCACGCTTGTCGCGCCGCGGTGGAAGAGGGAATTCTGCCGGGTGGCGGGGTTGCTGTGATTCGCGCCGCCGCCAAGGTGCTCGATGGAGCTCGCAAGAAAGCCGCGAACGAAGACCAGCGGCTGGGTATCGAAATTGTCCGCCGGGCCATTGAAGCCCCGATCAAGCAGATCGCGGAGAATGCCGGCGTGGATGGCTCGGTGGTTGCCCAGAAGGTGAAGGAAAGCACCGAAGTCAACTTCGGGTACAATGCCCTCACCCACACCTACGGCGACCTGGTGAAACAAGGTGTGATCGTTCCGACCAAGGTCGAGCGCACCGCGTTGCAGAATGCCGCCAGCATTGCCAGCCTGCTGCTTACCACGGATGCAGTGGTCAGCGAGATCAAGGAAGACAAGCCCGAACCCGCCGGCGCGCCCGGTGGTGGGATGTATTGATTTTTCGTGGCAATCATTCCCCGTTTGCAACATATCAAAAAACCCCGCCTGCAAAGGCGGGGTTTTTTCGTCGGCTCGAGAACCGTTGAATTGCCAGATGTCTGGTCGACGGAAGTAGGGGCGGACTTCCGCCCGCCTTCATTTCCATACTGCGGCCAAAAGCCCGCGCTACGCAGTTAGTTCGGTTGGCTGCCCGGCTGGGTGGACATCAAAGTGGCTGGTCCACCGGTGGGGTTCGACGCGGCCTTCGCTTGTTCCAACAAATACTTTTTGTACGCCATCCGCTGCTCGTCTTTGAGCACTTGCCGGATCTGGTTGATCATCGTGGCCACCTGTTCGCGGCCGGTGTGGGTGACCTCGTTTGCGAGCGAGGTGAAGGCGTTGACAAGCTTGGTCGCAGCGGCATCGGTGGCAATGCTTTGTTCGGTGGGAAGGGTCGTGGGCGTCGGATGGGCGACACGCTCGGAAGCGGTGGCGGTACGCCAGCCCATCAGAGCCACAAGCATCTCGTCCCGGCGACTGACGGGTATCTGCGGCTCGGGAATTTTGATTTTGCTCAGATCAACCAATTGCTCGGGCGTGACCTTCGCTGCCTCCGCAAATGAAGGGTTTTCCGTGACGTGATTGAAAAATTCGAACCACGAACGATCCTCGCCCGACATCAGGGAATTAAGGCGAAGGTCGAAATGCAGGTCCTGGCCGCGTGTGGCATTGGGGGGAACCATCAGCACGAAAATGGCCGGAGCATTGAGAGGCGAGGTCAGGACGAATTGGCCATCAGAACCCACGGGAATGCGCGGGCGGCGGACGGGGCGCTTTTGCATCACGCGGTTGGTCGGGGAGTGCTTATCATCAATGGGGATCGTCAGCGCGGGCGTGTGCGGCCGTTCATGAAAGAAAACGAAATACACTCCCGCACCCACACCAACGACAAACAAGATGAGCACAAGCAACGCCAAGCCGGCGGGGATTTTTCGACGATCATTGGGGTGCCTGAGGGACGATTCAGTGGGCGGTCGTTGAGATTCCATGCAAACTCCGTGAAAACAAAACCTCACAGGAAATACGCGCTTGCCCCGGGAATGTTACAAGCAATCTCCGCGCGGGCGCAGTGCGTGGTGCACAAGCCATGCTGAAGCGCCTGGTTCAACTGCTTGCCGGAGCGGATGCGCGGGGGATAATGGGGCTGTTTTCCGGTAATGTTTTTGGTGGAGGAATGTTGATGACTGCCAACGCCAATGATCAAAACCAATCGCCGACCCCTGAGATTCAGGTGGAAGAGCGACGGCTGACGTTGATGGATTTTTTGAAAACGTGCGTGAAGCTCAACGGGTCTGATGTGCACCTGCAAAGCGGCAGCGTACCGATGATTCGGGTGGATGGTCGGCCTCGTTTTCTGGATGCCTCTCCATTGGGCGATGAGCAGATGCGGGAATTCGTTGAGCAGATTTTGAAGTCGCAATTGGAAGAGCAGGACCGGCGTAAACAACTGGATCATCGCGGGGCAGTGGATGTGGCTTTCAACGTGCCGGGCTTGGCGCGTTTTCGCACCAACATTTTTCACAGCCGGGAAAAACTGGCGCTGGTGATGCGGCGAATCGTGACGAAAATTCCGGATTTCACCGACCTGAATCTTCCGCCCCAGGTCGAAGAACTCGCCACCCATCAGCGTGGAATTGTGATCGTATCCGGGACGACGGGGTCCGGTAAATCCACGTCGCTGGCGGCGGTGATCGGGAAGATCAACCGCACCCGGCAGGAGCGCATCATCACCGTCGAAGACCCGGTGGAATTTCAGCACGAAAATGCAAAATCATTTGTGAGCCAGGTGGAGGTGGGGACGGATTCTGAGAGTTACGAGTACGCGCTGCGTGCGATGATGCGGCAGGATCCGGACACGATTTTGATCGGTGAAATTCGTGATTCGTTTTCGCTGAGCACGGCCCTGCGCGCAGCCGACACCGGGCACCTGGTGTATACCACCGTGCATGCCACCAACGCCCCGATGACCATCGAGCGGCTGGTGTCACTGTTTGATCCGGCGCAAAAAGAATTGCAGCAAACGCAACTGGCGATGAACCTGGTGGCCGTGTGTTGCCAGCGGTTGGCCAAGCGCCGCGAGGGCAAGGGGCGCGTGCCGGTGGTGGAAGTCATGGTGGCCACCCCGCTGGTTCGGAAGTACATCCTCGATGGCGAATTCGAAAAGCTCAAGGGCACCGTGGGCAATCGTGAAGCGGGGAGCCAGAGTTTTGACCAGCATCTCACCGAGCTGTTTCAAAGACAGATTATTGATGTGACCGAAGCCAAGCGATTGGCAAGCAACGTGGATGCACTGAACCTGGCGTTGCGAGGGATCAGCAACAACGAGACGCGGCTGCGTTGACCACGGTCAAGGCAACAGCGCAGCATCTGGGGAATGTCGCATGAGCGCCGCCGCCTTCATTGCGCCAGCATCAGCACGGGCAGATGCAACACCGCTGGATGCGGACACTCAACAGCCACGATTTGTATTTATCGATGCACTGCGGGGCCTGGCGGCGCTGGCGGTGGCGGGGTTTCATTTCTCACGGCAGGCCAAGCCAGATTGGGTCGGGCTGCATGTTCCAACGCTGGGATGGGTGCTGAGTCGGGGCGACGTGGGGGTTAATGTTTTCTTTGTGATCAGCGGTTTTGTGATGGCCCACAGCCTGCGCAACGCATGGATCACGCCACGCTATTTTGGCAACTTTGTCCTGCGGCGGTCGCTGCGACTGGATCCCCCCTACTGGACAACCATCGGGTTGGCATACCTGGCCATCACG
>JBBSFP010000157.1:0-6615 GCA_038238625.1 Tepidisphaerales bacterium | reverse complement strand
TCATCGTCGGGTTGCACGGATCGCGGAGAAGCTGAATAATCGCCCGCGTAAATGTCTCAACTACCGAACCCCGGCCGAAGTCCTAGGCCCAGTGTTGCAACTCTAATTTGAATTCTCGATTTGGCTAGCCAACAAAGATTCGCGTCCCCTTTGATTTGGCCATGACTTATCGATAACGCACGGGAGAGGTGGTGTCAACAAAGATTCGCGTCCCCTTTGATTTGGCCCCTTTGATTTGGCCGTCCCCTTTGATTTGGCCCGTCCCCTTTGATTTGGCCCCAGGCCGATATAGTTCGCAACAATTCTTAAAACTTCAGAATCAGATCCATGGCGAACATGAATTGATCGGTCTTTGTGGAATTGTCATATGCGGCTGCCCGCCAGGCGCGCTCGTAGCGGAGTTCCGGGCGGATGGTAAGGTAATCGTTGAAGTTGTGGCTCCAGCCGACGCTGTTGCTCGTGTAAATCGATTTGAAACCAGTGCGTTGTCCTTTCATATCGTCAAGGATGTCGTTGCGAATCGTCAGGTAATCCTTGCTCGATAGCTTGATCTCAAAATAGTTAACCAGTCCCCATTCATCGGCGCGACCGGGAATCAAGGAGCCGGGGCCCACGCCCTTTAGAAACGATTTGGGCGGGCCGTTGTTTACCGTGCCTCCGGTCAGGGCATGAAATTGCCACATGTAATACGCTTCCGTCTGCATGTGAAGCCGTTCATTGAAGCGATGTCCCCAGACGGCTACCACCTGTTGCAGGTTATCGTGCTCGTGGGTGTATTTTCCGGCACCGATTGAATTCAGACCGCCCCAGATGGAATCGTTATTGTCTTTAGAGACCCAGTGCACCAGAAACAAACCGTTGAGCCGCTCAGAGTTGGTCCATGGGGCCACGTCGTTTCCAAAATGGAACCCTGCATCGAAGGTCAGTTGGTCATTGAGTTTGACCTCGGCCAAAGCGCCGGTGTAGGTGACCGGATCAAATGTGAACATGATCGAGTGCGTGTACATGTAATTCTGTGGGGAGAGCTGTGCTTCGATATCCGCTGGAGAAAAATAACGGCCCGCTTTGATGACGACGCCCTGGGCTAGATGAGGGAAATAAATCTGCGCGAACATTTCCACCGGGTCATAGCCATAGAGTCGATTATGCCGGAGAAGCTGCCCATCGAGGTATCCCTTGCCGGCGGTATAGCGGTAATCGGTGCCATAGAGATTGGAAATGCGAAAACCCCAATCTATGTGGTCGCGCTGCACGGTATCGAGTATGCGCTCGATGCGCAGGATTGCCTGGTCAAGCTGCCCGTAGTTGGATGCCAGCGCGTAAGACTCCGGTGCGTTGGAATGATGGGAGGTGCTGATGTTGGCTCCCAGATCGAACCATCCATAGATTCGGATGCGGTTTCGAGTCAAAAAATCCCCCGGCCCGCTTCCTTTTAGAAACTTTTCCAGCGGCTGCAATGGCATGGTGTCCCGTGTGCCAATGAGAGGGTCTGAGGCCCCGGTCCAGTCACCGGACGGGAAGGGGGGTGAATCAATGGCGGTGGGCAGTCCGCGGCGTTCGGGTTCGGCGGGCGCGGTGGCTGGTTCAAGCGTGAATGAAACAGGCTGTGATACCGGCGCTCCTGCCATGGCCACGGCCCCACCCACAGACACAATAACTGCTATCAAAACACCGAACCGCATGGTTGTTCCTTGTGAAGATGTCAAGGAAAGCAGTTGAGCAAATGCAAAATGGATTTACGCTCAAGCCCACATCAATAAGGGTTTCACATGCATCAAAAAGATATCAAGAAGACTCTGTCCGAACACAATAAACAAATGGCGATGTTGTTGGTGGGTGCGACCACGCTGTCAGTCGCCAAGGGTCGCTTCATCACCATGCCGGGACAAGCTCGATCAGTGTCCGGAGGTTACGTCTATCAGGTCATCAATGGCGGCAATTGACGCAGCCTTCTATTTACCAAAGCCGCGAACTCACTGGCCGGTAAAAATTCTCCGCTATGGGGGGGAACTATAGGGAGTTTCTGGGTCTGATTAGTCCATATCGGGCGACGGGATCGGGGCGAAGTAGGCGGGGCTGGTGGGGTTGAGGTATTCGGTGAGGTGGTCGCCGTTGAGATCGCGGGTATGAGTGATGGGCCAGGGGGGAACGGGGGCAGCGGGTGGGCAATCGCCTGCCGGGGCGGGGCGATGGGAGCGGATGATCCAGAGGCGATCGCCCAGGTTGGTTTGCAGGAATGATTTGGCCAACGTCGGGCCGGGTTCTACCAGCAATTCGGTGCAACCCATGCCGCGAATGTGCCGCAGGGCTGTGGGTAGATCGAGCAAGTGATCGGCCCCCAGGGGGATGGCGATGAGCCGGACACCGGGCATGTTGGCTGGAGCCGTTTTCGGCCCGTGGAAGATCGTGGTGGGTGCGGATGGATCGGTCACTACTCGGGCGTGGGGGGGCGTGCGCAAATCGCGATCGAGCACGAATCGCATCGGCTGGTGAGGCGAGGGTGCCAGGGCAACTTGACTCTCTTTTTCGTTGACCTGTGGGAGGGCAGGGGGGGGGGGCGAGTTCATTGGTGGGGTTGTCACATCCCTGGCGGTGAGCAGCGGATCATCCATCAATATCGTGTTGATTCCCACGAGAATTGCACCGGCGCGCTTCCGCATCTGGTGCACCCAGCGCGCTGCGGTTGGGTTGCTGATTGCCAGCGGCTTCCCGCCTGGCCCGGCGATTTTGCCATCGGCCGTTTGCGCCCACTTCAGGGTCACATAGGGGCGGAGCAGCGTGGTGGACGCGATAAATGCTGCGATGAGCTGTTGGCATTGCAGTTCCAATACGCCGGTCGTCACTTCGATTCCGGCGGCACGCAATTGCGCCACGCCCTGGCCATTCACCGCAGGGTTAGGATCGAGGCAACCGACTACAACGCGCTGCAGGCGGGCATCAATCAGGCGTGGCACGCACGGGGGCGTCTTTTTGTTCACATGGCAACACGGCTCCAGCGTCACATAGGCCGTCGCCCCGACAGTTGAATGCCCCCGAGCGACGCAATCGGACAACGCATTAGGTTCGGCGTGTGGCTCGCCGAACTTTTGGTGATAGCCTTGCCCGATGATTTGGCCATTCTTGACGATCAGGCATCCGACCATGGGGTTGGGCTCGACGCAGCCGCGCCCGAGCCGCGCCAGGCGCATGGCCTGGGATATCAGCACATCATGATTCATGAAGTTTTCAACGGCGATTCCGATGGGTTGGTCGTGGCAAGTTGTTCGCCGTCTTTAGGGCGGACGCCAAAAAGAAACTGCACGAAGATAAGCCCCACACCGCAGCAGAGCATGACGTCTGCCACGTTAAAGATGTAGGGGAATAGCGAGGCATATCGTGGCAGCATGTGGATGAAATCGCGTACATATCCGTAGAGCAGTCGGTCGTACATATTGCCCAGCACGCCGGCCAGCAGAAGTCCCAGGACGAACTGGTAGAACCGATTTCGCCCACTGTTGGCGAAGAGATAGGTGAGAAATGAGATCGCGGCCAGGGAAATGATCACAAACAGCCAGCGATAACCTTGCCCGAGGCCGAATACGGCACCGTAATTATCGGTGAGCCGAAATTGTAGCCAGCCGTCAATGACCACGTAGGTTTTAGAAAGCGGCTGCTGATGCCCGCGCTCGAAGATTTCACCCGTCTGCAGGTGCGCGAAGGCTACGGCCTTGCTCCAGATATCAAGGGCGACCCCCAACGCGCAGGTGAGGAAGAACCGGCAGATGGCGGCGGGGGAACGAAAGTTGGCGAGGACAGCAGACGGCATGACGAATACTTGATCGATTAATACGAGTGCCGATTGTCCGATGCTAAGGCAGTTGAGGCAAATGGCGGGGGCGCGCGGGATGAATGGGGGGTGAGAGCGGAATTGCCCGCTTCCCACCCGCGGCCAGCAAGCCCGGGCGGCTACCGCCCCATGCGTTTTTCCAGCTTTCGGGCGTATTCGATGGAGTGGCGTGCCCAGGGCTGCGCTTCAAGCCGGGCACGGGCGATGGGTTTGCCGGTCCCTTCGCAGATTCCGAAGGTTCCGTTCTGGATGCGGCCAAGGGCCTGGTTGATTTCGCGTAGCAGATTGCGATCTTTTTCCACGAGCCCGAGGGTAAATTCCTGCTCGTAGTTGTCGGTACCCATGTCAGCCATGTGGATGGGCAGATTCGAAAGGTTTGAATCGCCGCCGCGTTGCAGCGCTTCGCTTTCCATCGAACCCATGTCACCGACCAGTTCGCGGCGTTTTTCAAGGAGCAGGCTACGAAACGTTGCCAGTTCGTGTGCCTTGATTCCCGCCTGATTTTTGGGAGGTTTCCCGTTGGTAGGGAGGGCATTGTCGATCGGCGAGATGGGGGATCGCATCGCGGCGCGGCTGCCCGCGGTGGCGGTGGTCTTGCCGAATTTTGGCCTTTTCTCGATGGCGATGGGTGGGGCAGCCGCGCGAAGTGGCCGCGGTGCCACATTGCCCTTTACATCCGGCTTTACGACGACGGGGTTCATGGCGACGGCTTTTTTGGTGGCTGGCTTGCCGGAACGAGCCTCGACCCGATTGGTGCGCCCCGCATTGGCCTGCGCTAAATTGGTCCGCGCTGAATTAGTCCGTGCTGGAATGGTCCGGGCGGTTGCCTTAGCAGGCCTCGCTGATACCGGTTTGGCGTCGGCCGTGGAATTCCGGGCTGCTACTTTGGTCTGTATTTTGGCGGGCTTATTGGATCGGGCGAGAACCTTGGTCGGGCGCGCGGTGGGGGGCGCGGCGGGCGCGTTTTTTCGAGCGGGTTGCACCGATTTTTTCGACTTGGCGGAAGAAGCTTTTGGGCCGCTCGCTTGGGATTTCCGCAGGGATGTTTTGGCCACGAATCTTCCTCGTCCTTTCGCCCCAACTGCCCGGTGACAGCGGCAAATTCCCCGCCGCCCACGGGCGCATTTTTCCTTCCGATACTAAAGATCGGTGAAAATAGGCAGCGCGTGGGTCGTTGTCAAGGCAGAGCAGTGCTGAAACATGGATCGAAAAACGGAGCCGCTAGCGCAAAGGTTGCGCCGCGGGGCGCCTAAGTGCGGGGGCCAGGCGGTGTGGCTATACTCCGCGATCAATGGTCATTCGCATACTTACCCTGGGAGACGTGGTTGGCCGGCCCGGGAGGCAGGTGCTGCATCAGAAGCTTCCTAACCTCGTGAAGCAGCGAAACGTCGACCTGGTCATCACGAATGCTGAAAACATTGCCGGGGGCAGCGGGATCACGCCCAATTTGTTTCACAAGATTCGCTCTTACGGCGTGGATGTGGTGACGCTGGGCGACCACGTGTTTCGCAAGAACGAAATTGTCCCGGTGCTACAAAGCAGTGAACGAATCGTGCGCCCGGCAAATTTGTCCAGCAGTGCCGTCGGGCGGCATTTTTCCGTCGTTAGCACCAACAGTGGCGTGTCCGTGGCGGTCTTCTGTCTGCTGGGGCGCATCTACATGAACCTGCCCGCGGATGACCCGTTTGCTGCCGCCGATCGGGTACTGCGGCAGATACCCACCAACGTGCGCGTATGCGTTTGTGACATGCATGCGGAGGCATCCAGTGAGAAGGTGGCGATGGGGCACTGGCTCGACGGGCGCTGCTCGATGATTGTCGGCACGCACACGCATGTACCCACGGCCGATGCACGCGTGTTGCCCGGTGGCAGCGCTTACATCAGCGACCTGGGAATGTGCGGGCCCTACGATTCGGTCCTGGGGCGTCGCAAAGACCGCGTGCTCAAATACATGACAACGAATATGCCCCACACGTTTGATGTGGCCACCGGCGATGTGCGCCTGTGCGGCGCGCTGGCGGAGATTGATTCTGAAACCGGCAAGGCGCTGTCGATGGAGCGGATCGAAGTGCAGGGCGAAAATGCCGATCAGGCATATGACAGCGACGACCGCTCGGGTGGGCCAGCACAGGAGGGGTAATACAACGGTGTCGGCAAAAGGCGGGTGGAGGGAACCCGCCAGCGATACAGCCGGGCGGGTCGTGGATACCCTGGGTATCGTGTTTGCCCGCAATTCGGATACATTTGGCCGGTCGTGATATTTCTTAGCCCTAAGGAGTTTGCATGCCAGCATTGATCGATTTTCCGGCGCGGGGGAATGTAATAGCCATCAACGATGGCGTGGTCACTTTCAACCCATTGAACACCAATTATGAGCTGCGGCTTGTCGTCAAAGACGGGATTTTCAATGCCGGCCAATGTGTCAACGGCGTGATCCGCTTGACGGCGCGCAAGGTATGGACGGTGGCGAGCGGTGGCAACTTTATTTCACCGGTATTGGGTCCGCCGCGGACATTGCAGGGTCGCATCAAGATGATTGATGGCAACACGATGGTTTTGCATGCGGGGGTTCCGATTGTGGTGAAGCTGTCCAATAACAAGGAAACGCAGGACCTGGTAAACGGCCCGCTGGCAGTGGGGGCGCTTGCGAATGTGGCAGCCCAGCCGGGTGCAAGTTTCCAATTGCTGGCATGAACGTTGGGCTATGCGTTGCGGGTGCGGTGATGTTGTTCAATATAGAGGATACGTGGAGGAGGCAGGGAGGTAGCAGAGGCTGTTTGAAAAAATCC
>JBBSFP010000156.1:0-6628 GCA_038238625.1 Tepidisphaerales bacterium | reverse complement strand
GAGCATTGAAGTTAAGCGACAGGATGAGAGCCGCACGATTCCGGCGGTGCCAGTCTGGATTTCCGCCCCACCCGGGTTTCAAGACCGCAACAAAGTAGAATGCCCGCCGACGATTGCCAACGTTACCATCGTGGGGCCCCCGGATAAGATCAAGCAATTGGAGATGAACAAATTTACCGATGTGCGCGCGCAATTGGATGTAAGCAGCAATGACCCGGTCGACACCGATGTAACCAAGCGGTTGAAGTTTGAAATCCCCGTGCCCGGCGTAACGGTCAGCCCGATGACTGTGACGTTTCGCATCGTCCCCCGAAATCAGCCGTAGTGACGCTCCGACGATGCGGCGAACCTCATTCTTGATGAGCAGGCCCGTGCTACAATCCCGAGCATGATTGACTGGACGAAATATGCTGAAAATTTAGGCGCATCGGCGCGCCGGGCGGCCAGTCGGTTGGCCCTCTTAGACGGCGACACTAAAACAAAATTGCTGTCGAGCATCGCCGAGGCCATCGGCGAGCATCGCGCCCAGTTGCTCGTTGCCAACGCCCGGGACATCGATGCCGCCACCGCAATCGGCTTGGCTCCTCCTCTGATCGAACGGCTCAAACTCAACGAAAAGCGCATTGCAGCCATGGCCGATGGTGTCCGCCAGATCGCCGGTCAAATTGATCCGGTGGGCCAGGTCATTGAAGGATACATGCGCCCCAACGGGCTGCGCATCACCAAGATGCGCGTTCCCATTGGTGTGGTTTGCTTCTTTTATGAGAGTCGACCCAACGTTACCAGCGACGCCGCCGCGCTGTGCCTTAAGAGCGGAAACGCGATCATTTTGCGGGGTGGCAAAGAGGCGATTCATTCTAACACCGCCATCGTGCAACTGATCGCAGACGCGCTTCGGGGTGCGCAGCTTGACCCCGCCGCCGTGCAGATGGTGCAACACACCGACCGGGCCTTGGTGCCGGTGTTGCTTAAGCAGGATCGCTATATCGACCTGGTAATCCCGCGCGGTGGTGAGAGCTTGATTCGCGCCGTGGTGGCTGAGTCCACCATTCCCGTGCTCAAACACTTTGCCGGCAACTGCCATGTTTACGTCGACTCGCACACACAGCAAAGCGAGCAGCAGGTACGCGCCATCAGCGTCAATGCCAAGACCAGCTACCCAGGCGGTGCGGTTTGTAATGCGGCCGAGAAGATTTTGTTCCACGTCGATGCTGCCCCGTTGCTCCTGCACAAAGTCTGCGCCGATCTTGCCGCCGCCGGGGTGGAAATCCGCGCCGATGAGGCGGCTCGGGCCCTTTATCCCTCCGCACAGATCGCTGACCCATCAGATTGGGACACCGAATACCTTGCGCCGATCATCACCATCGGCGTGGTCGATTCGTTGCAGGCCGCCATCGATCACATTAACACCCACGGCAGCCATCACACTGATGCCATCCTCACCGAATCTATCAGCGCCGCCGACACGTTTGTGCGCGGCGTCGATTCTGCCAGCGTAATGGTTAATGCCAGCACTCGCTTCGCCGATGGCGGGGAATATGGGCTTGGTGCCGAGATCGGGATCAGCACTGACAAGATGCACGCCCGTGGGCCGATGGGCGCCAGCGACCTCACAACCTATAAATGGGTTGTCACCGGTCAGGGGCACATCCGCTGACTTACTTTCGGTCGCTGACGCCGAATGAACCTTACCGGCTCTTGGACCCTCACCGCCCCAGATAATATCGGCCCTTCCCAGGACCGCCCCAAACCTGCATCGCTGGCAACCGTGCGTCCGTTGAATCGCTTGAACTCGTCTGCGCAGCAAACCGATAGATAATGGTTCCGACTGTCCGGTTTATCCCGACCCCACCGACAGGAGTGATTAACCGTGCGCCGTCATTTTACCAAAATCAGCCTCTGCGCGCAGATCATTCTACTGACTGCGCTGTCGCTCATCGTCACTTCCGCCGCCGCCGTGCTCGCCATGGGGTACGTCACCGCGCGCATGCGCAACGGCATCAACTCCGATGACCTGCAGCTTCTGCGACTTCAGATGATCATTGGACTTTCAGTCACAGCGCTGATCAGCATCGGCATGGTGATGGCCGCCATTCGCCACCTGCTGCTAAGCCCATTGCGCAAGCTGCGCGACCTGATGGCGGTGGTCATGCGCGGGCAGCTTGACCAATCGGATGACAGCAAGATGCCCAACAGCGATTGGCAGGATCTGAAATCCACTTTCGATCGCATGCTCATGCAGCTTCGCGAAGCACGCCGCGAGAATGAGAATTCTCAGGCGGTGCTGGCATCGCGCACCCGCACCGTCGATCGGCTGCTGGACTTCGCACAAACCATTCATGGAGCCGGTCGACCAGAACAGGTCTATGGCACACTGAGCCAGTTTTTAGAAAGTGAGCTGAACCTGTCAGCAGTCGCGATTCTATCGTGGCAACATGGCGCGGTTCCCCCCGTGCAGGTGAAATCGGTCCGCCCCGCCACTGCGCTGGTGAACGCCACCGACACCGATTTTGAAGCCAACATGTGCCCCTGTCTGCGACAAAATCTACCCCGGCAATTCCAGGCGAATGCCACGACCATCCGATGTGCCATCGACCGTTGCTTGACGCTTACCGTCGATCATCCGGCATATTGCATCCCGTTTAACATTGGCCGTGACACGCAGATTGTCGTGCACATGCTGCTGCCGATCGGGCGCGAGTGGAACGACAGCCAAAAGCAGCTCGCCCAGACTTATGTAAACAGTGCGGTTTCATCATTGATCTCGCTGCATCTGCTGGCTGAAGCCGAAAAGCAAAGCCTGACCGATGCTCTGACCGGCTTATACAACCGCCGGTCGATGGAGGAACTTCTTCAGCGCGAAGTGGCGCTGGCGGAGCGGCACAAGCACCCGCTGTCAGTGGTGATGGTGGACATTGATTTTTTCAAGCAGGTCAATGATGTCCACGGCCATGCCGCCGGTGACCATCTGCTTAAATCGTTTGCTGATTGCGTTCGCATCACACTGCGGAAAACCGACCTGGCTTTTCGCTATGGCGGCGACGAGTTTGTCATAGCCCTTCCGCAGACCCCTATCGATCAGGCGGAGCAGGTAGTCAGCAAACTGCGGCAGGCGTTCGCGGCCGTTGACTTCTCACACGCCATCACACGGCTTGATCAACAACCCACGCTAAGCATCGGTGTAACCGAACGCTCAAGCGCCTCAAACATTCTGACGCTGGAAAATTTACTGTCCGCTGCCGATCAAGCCCTCTACAACGCCAAAAGCAGCAACCGCAATTGCGTGAAAGTTTACCCTCCCCGTGCCGCCTGAAATCCGCCCCATCCCCCCGGGCGGCAACGCGATCAATCCATTCGTTGTCTCTTTGCCCCAGCCAGCCGTACCCAATCCACCTGGTCCACGGCATCGGCGATGCCCACCGGCACCGACGCGCGCCGAATTGGCTCATCCGGTACCAGGCAAAGCACCGGCGTCTTCCCCCAATGCTCAATGGCGCGCGGATTATTTTCATCGGCGATGGGAACGTTATCGGTGGGGTATCGATTGATCACCACCCCCGCCACCGTGATACCAGCGCTGCGCAGCATGGCGATTGTGAGTAGCGTGTGATTGATCGTCCCCAGCCCTGGCCGCGCAACGATCACCGCGGGCAATTGCAGCCACATGATCATGTCTAATACGCTGGCGCGTTGATCCAGCGGCACGAGCAGACCCCCGACGCCTTCTACCAGCATCACGTCGCTCTGCGATGCCATCAACGTCAGGCTGCGCTGCACCGTCGGCCAGTCCAGTGGCTGGCCTGCGCGGCTTGCCGCGATCGCCGGTGCCAGCGGCTCTGCATACCGCTGCGGGCAGACCATATCCAAAGGGTGGCGCGAGTCCGCACAACTGGCCAGATATTCCGCATCCTCGCTCACCAGCCCCTCACGCCTGTGCACGCAGCCGGTGGCAACCGGTTTGGAAACCGCCACCCGCGCGCCATGTCGGTTAAACCACCCCGCGATCGCGCCGGCGACCACGGTCTTTCCGACACCCGTGTCTGTGCCCGTGATGAATAAACCGGGGATATGGATTGATTGCAGCATTAAAGCTCCGCCAATTCTGTTTGCAGCGCATCCACGATTTCGCGCATATTTTCCAATGGCATTGCCAGCGGCGGCATGAGAACCACGGTGTCCAGCAGCGGGCGCAGGATGATCCCGCGGTCGCGCAATCGCCGGCACACGGCTGCGCCGACACGTTGACGTGGATCGAAGGGCTGCCGAGTTTGCCGATCCTGCACCAACTCGATACCCACCATCAGCCCCGCCTGGCGAATGTCTCCCACGTGGACATGCGACATGAGCGGCTCAAGCATCGTCGCCAGGGCCGAACTCTTGCGGCGGACGTCGGTCAGAAGATCATTCTCTTTAAACAGCTCGAGCGAGGCGATCGCCCCCGCGCACGCCAGCGGGTTACCGGTGTAAGTGTGACCGTGGAAAAACGTCCTGCCCTCCCCCGCTTCGCCCAGGAAAGCGTCGAAGATTTTCTGCGTGGCAAACGTTGCTGCCAGCGGCAAATAACCGCCAGAAATTCCCTTGGCGACGCACATTAAATCGGGGTTCACCTGCTCGTGCTCACTGGCGAACATCAAACCAGTTCGGCCAAATCCAACCGCGACCTCGTCGCAGATCAGCAGCACATCGTGCGCATCCGCCAGCCGCCTTACCTCGCGCAAAAATCCGCATGGGTGCACGATTATCCCTGCGGCCCCCTGCACGATGGGTTCGATACAAATCGCGGCAATACGCTGGGCATTCTCGCTGAGAATTTTCTGAAGTTCGTTCACACAGGCGCCCATCACCGCAGCCGGATCGCCGGGCGTTTGACTGCGATAAACATGAGGCGTGGGGGCAAAATGTGTTTTAAAAAGAAGCGGAAAATACGCGCGGTGGAAGGTCTCGGTCCGCCCCACTGATATCGCGCCGAGGGTATCCCCGTGATACGCCTGCGTGAAGCCCACGAATTCACACTTTGCCGGCTTGCCGACGTTATACCAATACTGCGCCGCCAACTTGAAGGCGATCTCGATCGCTGTCGCGCCGGCGTCGCTGTAGAAAATCTTTTTGAGATTGCGGGGCACCAATCGCATCAACCGATCGGCCAACAGGATTGCCGGCTCGCTGGTCAAACCCAGCAGGGTGGTGTGGGCAACACGCTGCAATTGTTGGGCAATCGCCTGGTTAATGTGCGGCACTCGATGGCCGTGCACGTTGCACCACAGGCTGCTCACGCCGTCCAGGTAACGGCGGCCATCCGAATCAATGAGATACATCCCCTCGGCGCTGGTAATCACCAGTGGCTCATCGGCGAGCCACTGCTTCATGTGCGTAAACGGATGCCAGATATGCTGGCGATCGAGGTCGCGCAACTGTTGGGTGGAATGGGTTGGAGGTTTGTTCACGCGGTGGTGCGCACCGGCTGGCGCACGAGTTGCTCAAGCCGTTGATCGATGTTGCGGCATGCGGGAACCCCATCAAATTGCGATATAAAATGCGCCACCAGGTCATCGTTCAGGTGCAGCGGGCGCTCGGCATACCAGGAATCCAAAAGGCGCACGATCAACGAATCCAGGGTGCCATCATGCAGACAAAGTGGATGCAAATTGGCCGGAAGCAATTCCGCGTAGACCCCTTCAGCCGGCACAATGGGCAGCGCTCCGGCAACGATCGCCTTCAGCAGCAAGTCATCGGCCGTTGCGCCCATTCGCAGACCCAGGAAAATCGTCGCCCGCAACATTCCATGCACCTGAGCCAACTCGTCGCGCTCATCGATCAGTTGATGAGGAATGTCCCCCAGCGCCGCACGCACCGCTACGGACGGGCCCACTGCCAGCAGGGTGTACGCCTCCTTCATTTCGGTCAGGCGATGGAGCGCATCCACCAGCGGGTGGGCGTCGATCCCATCGCGCAGATCGGCAATGATGGTGCGGCGATCGCGCTGAATCTGGCCGCTCGCCGCAGTATCATGCACCAGCGCCAGATCAATCGGCGGAGGAACGTAACGGGCCTTGGCCTGCACGCGCGGCATAGGGTCCTGATTGGCAAGCTCCGAATGCCGATGCACCAGCGCCGCCGAGCGCGCTGCGAAAATCCCCATGTGATATTGAGAATTAAACCAGATTTCCGTCGCCGCCATCGCCGTGTTCAGATTCACCAGGTCCAGCGGACCCGCCGAGCCAGTGACAACCGGGCGGGTAGCGCGCGGGTGATCGGGAATCACCGCGGGCAACTGGTTGTCATGGAAATAAACCACCGATGGCTTATGCGAAAGCTGCGGCACGATTCGAAACAGGTCGGCCAGGTTCATGGCTTCGCTGGCAAACACCAGGTCCACCGCACCCATTTCGCCACGCAGGATTTGTTCACCGAACCAACGTGATGCGGCCACCAGTCGGCGTTCGAGGCGGCGCGGGGGGAGCTTGAGCACTTTCCAGCGATGACGGCTGCACCGCTGGATGGTCTGAAGCATCGTCCGGCGCATACCGCCGTAAAAGGGTTCCAGTGCGAGAATATCGAGTTGAGTAGACAAGTGCCTGGCCGCTCGGAGCTACCACATCCGCCCAAAGGCGACGGCTGCCCTACTGCG
>JBBSFP010000155.1:0-6639 GCA_038238625.1 Tepidisphaerales bacterium | reverse complement strand
GTAATGGTCCATCGTCTTGTGATAGTCCAGATGATCCCCTGTCAAATTGGTAAAACCGGCGGAGGCGAAGTGGATGCCATCGGCGCGGTGTTGATCCAACGCGTGGCTCGAAACTTCCATGGCGCAGCACGCGGCTCCGTTGTCGCGCATATCTGCCAAGAGTTCGGCCAACTCCACGGCTCCGGGCGTGGTCATTTCTGCTTCGCGCGTAGTTTTACCATCATCGATTTCGACTGTTCCGATCAATCCGCAACGGCGCTGAGCCTTGTGAAGCAGGTGGCGAATCAAGTAGGCGGTTGTGGTTTTGCCATTGGTGCCGGTGATACCCAGGGTTTTTAAAATGCACGTGGGCCTACCGTGAAACAGGTGGGCGATAGGCGACACCGCCGCGACAAGGTCGGGCATGATTACCTGTGGCAGCGGACAATCGGCGATGCGACTCTCGGCAAGGATCGCAACTGCGCCGCGATTGATGGCGTCGGTTGCATACAGGCTCCCATTGGTGTGTGTGCCCGAGCGCGCAATGAACAACGCGCCGGCTGTTACTCTGCGCGAATCTTCCTGAATGGTGATGATTTCCGGATTAGCCACGCCTTCAAGTGAAAGTGCGGCATCAAAATCTCGCAGAAGTGTGTGCAGCAGCATAGGGACATCCTTTTCCCACAGACTGGCGCAAGCGTAACAGGCCATGCTGATGAATCAATCGCGCGGGGCAGGTCATTCCAAATACAACTCCTGCCCGGCCTTTACCTGGCTGACCGACACATGGCGCTGGATCAGTTGCTCAGCATTCACGGCCAATAGCGGCGAAATTTCCAGCACAGCATCCGGTTCCCCTGCTTTTTGTGGAACCTCGACACCTGCATCCATGAGCCAGCGGCTGGCGCGGCGGATCTGATCCCGGCGGCTGGTGGCAGGGGAATCCACGCCGTCGGCGTTCTTGACCGGAGAAAACTCCTCGGCGCGATCGGTCGTATAAACCATCGCGTTTTTGGCGAGCGAAATCGCATCGAAAACGAACTGTTCCAGCTTCACGGCGTTGGGCTTTTCCGGTTTGATCGTTTCGCCTGTCTCATTGATTGAAGGCACCTTCTTTTCTGCGCGATGCCAGGGCAACTGCAATCGCCCACTGGCGTTAAGCCTTTCAACGAACGAAACCCGCAGCGCATGAATGGCGATCGATCCGGCATTGAAGCGCAACGAACCGTCAGGGTTCGTTTGCAACGCCAGCGCTTCGGGTAGATCGCTGTACTCGATCACCTGCACCACGCCATCTGCAAAAACAAAGTTGCCGACTTTTTCCAGCGCGTTGGCCTTGGGAATGGTCTTGCTGCTCATCTCGCTTCCGGTCAGATCATGCAAGCCCAAAAAAAACGGATCGATGCAATGCACCAGGGGATTGTCAACTTGGAAGTATGAGAGGTGCTCGACGCCGCGACGGCGCATATCCGCCAGCGCGCCGCTTTTATCCAGTGCCCGTAAGCTACCGCCGTGCCCGTCAGGGCTTAAGGCCAGCGAATCGCGCTCCGCCAGCAGCATTTGCCCATCCATGCTGAAGGCCGGCATCATCCCTTGTTGTACAAAGACGATGTTCGCCGGGTCATAACTAAAATGGTCGTTCTTTTTGAAAAAATCGCGGGTTGGGCCGTCGTTGATGTCACTGGTAAGGATGTACCAGGGAATCTCGTGACCGGCATTACTCGCGTGGCATCGCAACTGCTCGGCGAAGACTTGGAACAACGGTTTTTTCTTAATCGGCGTAACGGGATATTCCCCCTTGGGACCATCATAGCCCAGCCGCGTGCCTTGCCCCCCAGCGACTAAAAATGCTCCGACATGGCCCCTGCGCAAAAGCGCCTGGCCGCGCTCGGCGGCATCCTGGTAGAGCGTTCGCCGCGACGCATCCGGCTCTCGTGGATAAGCATCGACGGGCTCAATGTTCTGCGGAATCTGTACCGGCTGTTTTTGTCGAACCTGCGTTTCGACAAGCTCGGCAATGGCGTCGAGATCGAGCGCTCGTAACTGCCGGGCCAGCTTCTCCTGCCCCGCCGGAGGAAGTTGATCGTAGAAACGCAGCACCTGGGATTGGCCTATGGATTGGAGTTTCGACTGGATAGATGGCATGTTTGACATGGTGCAATTTTCCCTTCGTTCAATGGCTTAACGCAAGGGCGGGCGTGTGTAAAACGTCGACGCCGGATATTATTGGGGGCCTGGAGCGCGGTGTGTGGGAGTGGCCCAACGGCCGCGGCTAAACAAATATGATTATGCAGTGATCAATTTTTGTCCGCGGGCCTGGGCAATGTTGAGTGCACGGAGGTAGCGCCGCCGGATCAATTTGCGGATGCGCTCCACCTCGGTTGCGGAGCCGTTGGTGAGCATGATCACGCCACCTGCCTTGGTTTGATGCCCGCCCCCTTCACCTAATTTACGCATCAGTCGCCTCATCAAGTCGGCGGCGGACCGCTGCGTATTGCTCGTGCGCAGGCTCAGCACCATCGACGGCGGTTCGGAATTCACCAGCCCATACACCAGCGACCACTGCACTTTTTCAAATCGCACCAAGGAATCGGCAACGATTGCCGGCTTCTCCAGCGAATCAATTTGCTCAAGGTAAGAGACCATTGCCCCATCGTAATGAACCGCGTTTTTCAATCCGGTGTAGTAAGCCTGGTAATACGTCTGCGGGAGATCGACATATCGCATCTGGTAAAGCTTGCGCGTGTCGGCGACCAGGGTAAGACTCGAAAGGGCGATGTTATCCAGCTCACCCGGTGCGCCAGCGGACCCGGCCAGATCGGATTCGATGGCAAACAGCAGCGATGCCCCGATCTCGCGGCCGATGGGTATTTCCAACTCCATAAAATAGCTGAAGATGATTGAACCCGTCGCCCCCACTTTGGGCCGAATGTCGCAAAATGCGCAGCGCATTCGCGGATGGTTCGAACGATGATGGTCAATTACCGCCGTCGGAGGGATTGTGATGGGCAAGGGGCAATAGGCCGTATTGGGTTGAACATCCAGGAGCACAATGGCATCGTAATTTGCCAGACCCGCTTCATCCCACGGCGTGAGCTTGAGATTGCTCAATCGCGTGAACGCCTCGTTGACACCTCCGGCGATTTGCCCCTTGATCGCCATGCTGATTTTCGCTTCAGGCAACTTGGCGCTGAGCAATTCCATCAACGCATGACTGGACGCCAGCGCATCGGGGTCGGGGTGCTCGTGCGTAGTGATCAGAATGTTCTTCTTTGCCTGCAGAACGCGCAGCAGCTTGCGCGCCTTAGGGCGTCCGGCATCGTGCCGCTCAACGGCCTGCGCCGACCCGGCGACGGTTCCGACACAGGATTCGACAAATGCGGTCATAATTCGCCAGGTGAAAGGATCAGCACGAAAATCCTAGCACTGATAAGGGGGCGACTCCAGCCGATTTCCGGCCGGGGAAAGAGTTTACTTGACTGGCTGCGTCAAAAGGTCCCCGGTACTGAAAAGGAGTCAACATTGCAGCGCCTCAACAAAGGTGCTCATGCCAAATCTCCTCGAATGCCCCTGGTGGGAATCGAACCCACACGGGCATTACTGCCCAACGGATTTTAAGTCCGTAGCGTCTGCCGTTCCGCCACGGGGGCCATTGATCAAACCGTTAGATTGTAATCCGGCGACGCGCGGGCGGCTACGCCAGCTCTCTCGATCGCTTGCTCACACGGCTGGCCAACCCACTTCGTCCAGCAAGCAAACCAGCCGGTGGGCCACATCGTATTTGCGGGCGTTGTGGCCGTTGAGGCAAGCTTCGCGGAAGCGGTTGATGGGAATGCCGAGCGCTTCGAGGCGTTCCATCGTTTTCAGAAAAGCGTGGCGATGGCGCGCGATACTGCGCTCCGGGTCGTACCTCAGGTGGTCGGCTTCGCCGGGCCACAGGCCGGTGAGGGCCAAAAGCTGGGCGGCCAGGAAGCCCGGATGGGTGAAGGGGATATCTTCAAACCAGTACATGGGAATCTGCTTTTCGATCAGGCGGCGTTGAAAGGCGAGCAGATGCGGGCCTCCCAGAGGCGGGGACTGTGCAGTCGCCAGGCAGAAGGCCGCGAGCTCGCCGGCAGCTTCGCCGATGGCCCACTCAGAGGGATGCATGCGGTAGGCCCCGTTGGCCACCTGGGACACGCCAATACATTTGCCGGCAACTGCGAAATTCTCCAACTCGGGGGACAGCATAGCCGACAGGGGGATTTGATAAGGCCGGGCGGGTTCCCAGATGCTCGTGCCCGACATATCGGCGCGGGCATGTATGTCGATGGCATATCCCCCTAAGCCGACGGCGTCGGGAAAGTTCACAGCACGGGCAGTGGGTACCACGGCAACGGACAAATCCTGTTCGAGGACCGTGCGATGGGCCACCAATCTGCGGCCTTCGCGAACATAGGGTGCCTGGGCAATGCCATCCGTGGTGCCGGTCGATTCGGGCATCGGGCGGATTTCTGGGTATCCAGACCCACCTTCGTCGCGGGGTGCTTCGGTCTGCAGCCAATAGAGATAGGCGAGGGTGAGGTTTCGCGCTTCCGCAAGCACCCGGCTGCGATCTGGGTTTTCTAAAAACGCAGCCTCGTTGTAATCGATACATGCAACATTGATCGTGGCGCGCGAGGTAACGTTTACAAAGTTGGCCGCATCAACGGTACAGCGATACGACCAGAACGGTACGATTCGCGCGCCGTTGCTCAAAATGCGCGGCTTGAACATGTACCCCGGCTCATCTCGCGTGGAGCCGGGGCTCTGGAGAAAAAATTTCCACTTGTCACGGAAGTATTCGTATCGAGCTGGTTTGGCAATGGTGTGATTTTCGTTCGGCACGAACTCCACATGAGCGCAATATATAAAGCATTGCACGGCTGTCGAGTCCGCGTTTAAGGCCGCGTGTGGCTCACCGAATTGAGCCTTACTGTCACTGCCGAGGCGATACGGAATTTGCAGGATGGGATAAGTGTCGCCGCAATCGCTGCCATCGAGAAAAAACTTTGCTTCCAAAATATGGGAATCATCCTTGCTGGAGCAGGTGATCGAGCGCACCTCTTTACCTTCACGGCTGGCTGCAGTGGGAATAATCCCGGTGATAAGGATTAGCTGGCCGGATTCGAGATAGGGCTGCAGCCAATCCATCAGGCATCGATAAGCGATATTGGGCTCGGCGGTGAGATGAGAGCAGCGCGCATTTCCGGCGCAGAGATGAATCTGAGCTAGGCCTGCCGATGAGAGCTGGTGATGGCTTCGATACCACTGGCGGGTGCGGTTGCGGAATTCGGCATAGCGACGTGAAATGCCGACGGTTTCACCGGACGGGTGATCGAGATCATCCAGCACGCACAGGGCTTGACTGGTAACCTGCCCACCGATCCAGGGGAATTCCTCGGTGAGAACGACGGAATGTCCGCGTTCGAGCAGTGCAATGGCTGCTGCAACGCCACCGAAGGAACCACCAATAATCGCGACATCGGTGCGATAAATGGCCATTGCGACTTTTCGACTAGAGCTTCGATTCTTTGATCACTTTGGCGGTCTGCTCGCGGCGGAATTGGCGAAGTTGCTCCGCGAGTTGCGGACGACTGAGCGCGAGGATCGCAACCGCCAGCAGCGCGGCATTGGTGGCTCCTGCCTTACCAATGGCTAGCGTTCCGACTGGGATACCACCAGGCATCTGCGCGATGGACAGCAGCGAATCGAGCCCCTTGAGGCTTGCGCTTTCCATGGGAACGCCAAGCACCGGAAGTGTGGTTTGCGCAGCGGCGACTCCGGGGAGGTGGGCAGCGCCCCCGGCGGCACCAATGATTACTTGCACGCCGCGCCCTTCGGCTTCGGACACAATTTTTGTGAGGTATTCCGGCGCACGATGAGCGGAAGCGACCAGGCATTCGTGCGCTATCCCGAATTTTTGCAGCATCTCCTGAGTGGCGCGCATTACGTCCCAGTCGGATTTGCTCCCCATGATCACCAATACCAGCGGATTCGTAGAATTTTCCATCGATGCTCCTCAGAACAAAATCAGGGATCGCGCGAAAGCCAATATTCGGCAAGCTGCAGATCAATCGGAGTTGTTATTTTCAGATTGCGTTCTTCACCGGGCACTAAATATACCTCATGACCTGCGAGTTCCAGAAGTTGCACGTCATCGGTAACGGAATCAAGCGGGATCGGACAACCTTCGAAAGACGCCTGCAGGTGGTCTCGCCGCATGATCTGTGGGGTTTGCATGGCCCAGAGTTCGTGGCGCGGCACGGTGCGAAGTACCTTGGCCGGCAGCGGGCCGATGGCTTGCTTGATGGTCAAATGCACCGGTAAAGCGGGGACGGCGGCACCATGGTGGCGCGCCGCTTCCCAGGTACGCTGCAGCAGGTTTTGCGACAAGAGTGGCCGCGCGGCATCGTGCACGGCCACCCACGGGACGTCGTGCGGCACAGCGTCAAGAGCGGCGCGGACGCTGCCAGCTCGATGCTCCCCGCCGTTAACGATGTAAAGTCGGGCGCGATCCGCGAGCGCTGTGAAGTGACGATCAAGCAGCGCGGTCAGATCGAAAGGATCGCTACAGGCGATGATGATCCGCGCGGTATCAGCGTGTTGCAAAAACGCCTCAATCACCCGCACGATCACCCG
>JBBSFP010000154.1:0-6644 GCA_038238625.1 Tepidisphaerales bacterium | reverse complement strand
GTGATACGGGGGGGCGGGTTGAGGGACTGTTCCTATCAGAACAAACAACCGGGGAATGGCAGGTGCTGTTGAAAAAAGTCGGCCGCAATTGGGCGACGTCGCGGTTACATTTTGTGAACCGGCCTGATGTTTCCCTAAAAATTTTGGCAAAATTTGGGGGGGGTGAATATCGCGTGGCGGTCGATATTGCGGGCACGGCGGTAGAATTTTTGGAGTCGGTGGGCCGGATGCCGTTGCCGCCTTACATCAAGCGATCGGCAGAACACGATCAGCGAGATGAGGCGGATCGACAACGTTATCAAACGGTTTACGCCGCGAGCCCAGGATCGGTCGCTGCGCCAACGGCGGGTTTGCATTTCACGCAGGAACTCTTCAACGTGTTGGACGAGCGAAGCGTTGAGCGCTGTTTCCTTACGCTGCATGTGGGAATGGGAACATTCAAACCAATCACCGCCAACACGTTGGCCGAACATTCGATGCACGAAGAAGCCTATGCGATCCCAATCGCAGCGGCCGAAGCGCTGACGCGCGCAAAGCGGCAGAGGCGGCGAATCATCCCAGTCGGAACCACATCAGCGCGAGTGTTGGAATCGCAACCGGCCGGTGATTTTTTCGAGCAGACCAGCGGCCGGACGTCCATTTTTATTCACGAACCTTATACCTGGAAACATATCGCCGCGCTGATCACCAATTTCCATTTGCCACGCAGCACCCTCATCGCGCTCGTGGCGGCTTTGACAGGGCTGGATGAACAGCGGCGTCTGTATGCGCTGGCAATCGCGGAACGATATCGTTTTTTCAGCTACGGCGATGCGATGTTGATCGAATGACAATGTCGACAAAAATCGGTGGCCGAATCAGTCACGGATTGATGCCGACCGGCTGTGATAGAGCGCAGGGTCAAACGCGTGCAGCACAGATGCGATAAGGCCTGAGGGCGCGGGGAGATCGGGTGATTCCGGTACCTGCAAATAGGTGAGCGAACGTTCAATTATATGGGAGGCTCCGGGCGCTGACACCGCACCGCCATAGTGGGCAATGCTTTTATCCGGTTCATGCACCACCATTGCGATCACCAGGCGGGGATCCTCAGCCGGGGCACCCCCCAGGAATGAACTGTTGAACTTCGAATCACTGTAGCCACTGCGCCCTTCGCTTATATGTGCGGTGCCGGTTTTGCCGAAGATGTTCCATGTTTTGGAACGGGCCTTGGTGGCGGTGCCGCGGACAACCACATCGCACAAGATGCGGCGGATATTTGCAGCGCTTTGGGCATCGGGCACGCGCGGCATTTCACGCAATGGGGGAATGTGGCTCGATGCCAATTGCACACCGGAGCGGTGGGGGAGAGCCGGGTCTTCCGGAACAATGTTACCCTTTTCATCCAGCACGCCACGCACCATGTGGGGTGTGACAAGGAAACCACCGTTGGCATAGACACAAAATGCGCGGCAAAGCTGGAGCGGCGTGACCATGATCTCGTATCCCTGCGCTACCGACTCAGTGCTGTAGCGATTCCACTTGACCAGTGGATTGATTCGGCCGGGATCTTCGCCGGGCAGCTCGATTCCGGTCGCATGTCCAAACCCAAAACCGGTAAGTGCCTCATACAGCCGCGGATTGCCCAGTCGTTCTCCCAGCATCGACATGCCAATGTTGGACGATTTAACCAACACATCCCAGGTTGCGAGCTTGCCGTAGAAATGGACGTCTTTCACACTTCGCGAATGATGTTCGTCATAATGCACGGTGTAAGTTTGAGCGGGAATATTCCACACTTCTTCAGGTGTGGTGACACGCCAATTTAAGGCAGGGCCAACGATGAACGGCTTGATGGTCGAGCCCGGCTCATAGGGGTAAACCAGGGCCTTGTTAGCTCTTGTCTCGGGAGAGGATTCTTCAAGGTTCTGTGGGTTAAAGGTGGGCCAATTGGCCAGGGCGAGCACTTCGCCGGTGCGTGGGTCCATGACGACGACTTCGCCCCGCTTGGCCTTGTTTTTTTCGCAGGTATCGGCGAGTTCCTGCTCGGCAATCATCTGGATGTTGGCATCGATGGTAAGAATCAGGTGCCGGCCGTGCTCGGGTGGGTGATAATCATCCGCGGCCACGGCGATTTCATGCCTGCGGGCGTCTTTAAGCACGCGCTTGGAACCATCATGCCCCGCCAGCAGCGGATCGAAACGCAGTTCAAGCCCGTCCAGCCCATGTCCGTCTTTTCCGGTGCCCCCCAACAGGTGCGCAGCTAACGAACCATCGGGGTAATAGCGAATATTCTCCGGGGAGAAACCCACGCCTGGCAGATTCAACTTGGTAATAGCATCGCAGGTCTGTTCGTCGAGGTTTGAGGCAATTTTCAGATACCGACTCTCATAGCGATCGCCGAGTAATTGCGCGAGCTCGAACGGCTTTTTATCAAGAATGCGCGCCAGTTGATCGATCGATTCATCGAGGGTTTTTTTGTGCCCGTCGATTTCGAAGTAATCCTGCAAAAACTTCGGATCTATGAAGAGGTCGCGTTGCTGAATCGTTCCGGCCAGTAGCGTGCCATTACGATCGAAGATGGTGCCGCGGCGGGCCGGCAGAGTCTCGATCTGGTGCTGCTGGCGCTCGGCTGAGCGGATGGTGTGTTCACGCCCATAGGTTTGCAGGTATCCCACTCGCCCGATCATCACCATCAGCAACAGGCTCACAAGCAGCAACACGCCGCGGGCCCGGCCCAGGCAAAACGATTTTTCTGTTTGCTGGTTCATTCGGCGTCATTTTCTTCCGGAGACGTGTTCCACGGATTCTTGATATTGGGCAAAGGTGATTGCGGCACCATGTGAAGCTTTTGGCTGCTCACCGTGCGCGCGATCGCATTGGGTGCTGTGTAGACCGCTATGGAAAGCTGCTGATTCCAGAGCCGAGCCTGCTGCGCTTCGATTTGATTATGCAGCACGTTGGTCTGGTGGCTAAGCTCGAGTCGCTGTTGCTGCAACTGCAAGATCAACACGGAGATGACCAATGTGCAAACCAGGACGAGTGAAAGTTTAAGCATTACTGACGCCCTCGCTACGCGTGATCAAACGGATCGGTTGCGCGCGGCGTTAGTTCGCAGAAGCCAGGGGTTTGGCTGGCATGCGAAGTTTCATTCCCTCGCGCACCTTGTCAGACCCTTTTAGAATGTCTTGATTTAGATCCTGGATTGCTGCGCGTGCGGAGGGCGTTCCCAATTGCTGCGAAGCGATCGCCCACAGCGTGTCTCCCTTTTTGACGATGTACACATGATCCGGATCGGGTGCGGCAGCCAAAGGGGTCGGCATCGGGGCGGGGGTGCCCACCACTGCGGGTGCCGGGGCAGCGGGTGCGGCATCAGCATCGACCACCGTCGCGGGGATGATATACGTTTTCCCAAGGATGATTCGATCGGGATGATCTGCCAGCGATGGGTTGGCGTGAATCAACGTCTGCCTCGCGGATTGTGAATCAGATCCATAAAACCTGGCGGCGATCCGTGAGAGGCTGTCGCCCGTTTGTGCCTGGTATTGTTTTGTTCCGGCAGGGATTTGAGTCAAACTGCTGGCCGCAGGGCCAGTCGGCTGCGGTTGATGCCCGGTGAGCACCAGTTCTTCGCCATGTTCGCGAGCCGCGCGATGCAACGCATCCTCCGCTGAAGCTGTACGGATCGGTGTTTCCAATCCGATGACTGTCGGGGATTGCGATAATGTCGGCTGTGCTGGGGAGGTAATGACAATTGGCCCCGACGGCTGCGCGGGTGAAGTCGGTTGCGCGGCGACTGGCAGCGGAGTAGGCAGGTGCGTGGTGTTTCCGGGGCCGATTCTCAGCATCGTTCGCGGCGGGGCGTGCTGGATGTCATCAGCCGTCGGCACCGTTTGCGTCGGTGTCACGCTCGGGGCAGTGATGGGAGTGTTGTCGGAACGGGTACCACCCACGCCGGTGACGCTGTCGCGAACGTTGTCCGCGACGATGGAAACGCGAGCGGGGGGATCGTTGGGAAACTGATTAGTGAGCAGGATGCCCACCATGATGATGAACGCAAGACCAACCAACAACCCGATTTTTGTTTCACGTGTCATGAATACCACCTTGCCACGCCAGGGATGCAGAAGCTTTTTGCAAACGCCGGAAAACTATATTCGTTCGACGGCGCGGAGCTTGGCAGATCGGCTGCGTGGATTAGCGGCAACTTCTTCACCAGTCGGCGTGATCGGTTTATTGGTGAGAAGTTTCACCTGACCGTTTTGCTGCGCCAACCGGAACGCCTGCTTCACCTTGCGATCTTCCATCGACTGAAAACTGATCACCGCCAGGCGTCCTGCCCGATGCTGCGTGGTCGACTGAACCAGGGGCCGCAGAAAGGTTGGCGCTGTTTCCAGCAGTGCCTCCAGGTTCTGCGATTCCTCATTCACTGCCATGCGCAGGGCCAAAAAAGTGCGCGTCGCCGGATCAATTCTCTCCGGGGCTCCGCCCCGACGCGGAATAGCCGACCGAACCAGATCAGCCAACCGCTCTGTGGTGGTAATCGGCGAAAGCCGTCGCGCATCCCCAATCTTTCTGGCAATTCGCCGGGAATAACGCTCCTGCGCCAATTTATATAGGACGTTGGCCAGATCGTTTTCGGACAAATGGTTGACCAGATCTGCCGCCGACCTCTTGCTGCGCGGGTCCAGCCGCATATCCAGCGGCATATCGCTTGCGAATGAAAGGCCATACGACGGTTCAAAGAGCTGGTTGGTGCTGATCCCCAGGTCCGCCAGAATGATGTCGGCGAAAGCGATCCCCGCTTCGATCATGACGTCTTTAAGCTCGGCGAAGTTGGCATGAAAGAATCGAACCGGGCAGGAGGAGCTCGCAAGCCGGTGTCGGGCAAATTCGAGGTTGCGGGGGTCAGCATCCAGCGCGATGAGCAAGCCACTGGGGCCGATGCGCTCCGCCAGAGCGTTGGCGTGCCCGCCGCGGCCGAGAGTACAGTCAACAACGACATCCCCGGCTTGGGGAGCGAGCAATTGAAGGATCGATTTAAGGCAAACGGGGTCGTGACCAAACACTGGCTCGGGAAGAGGCATGGGTATATTGTAATGACCGGGGGCCGTAAACTATTTTGGCCTCGATGCAATGACGCGGAAATCCCGAAGACATAAGTAGGTATGCGAGAAAGAAACACTGATCAAAAGATCTTGGATGCATTAATCCAGCAAAAGAATTTATAACTGATTTTTGCTTGTCTTCAGGTTGCTGACGTACCTATCGTAATGAAACGTTATAGACCCTGTTGGTGCCTTGTTATGACCACCAAGCCTAAAACGAGACACAGCAGGATCGGGCATCTTTTCCCCTCGGTTGCACCCGAGGCCTCCTCCGTGAGATGACCCTGCGTGTCTACTCGCCTTAACCGGTCAATGCCGACCGAAATACAGAGGCGGAAGCGCTCATCCTTGAGCGCGTCCACCTCGCGTCACCACGTGTCCGGCAGGTTCTTGCAAATCCGCTGGTGTCTATTCACTTGGCCCAGGAGCGGGCGTTTATTCGAAGGCAGCTCCAACGGCTCCGCCGCTTGCCGCCATGCCGCACGTTCCTGCCGTTTGCTGGGACTGGAAAGTCAGGATGCCGGCCATCTTTCCTGATCCACTTCGAAGGCACAGATCCCTTCCGTGAGTCTGTCCCTTAATTTGGAGACCAACCTTCCCTGGTGAGCCTCACCGCAGCTGGGGGCAGGCCCGCTTCCATCCGTGCCTATCCAGCGATCAATAATAGAGATGGGTGATGTTTCACCCAGCGCTACCACCGGTCGAATCAGGCTCCTCCAAGAACCTTTCGGCCAGGCACATGACCCAAAAAACACTGCTGCCGACTCAGAGTTGACCTATAACGCGATGCCCGTGAAGCGCTATTCGGTCACCAGCCCGGGGGCGGGTCTTGATTCCAATGCTGCCCGCAGCAGGCGCTCGCGTTCGTTGTTCCATGCTTGGCGCGGCCAGAGTTCTAAATGATCCCAAACTCCGACCAGCGTCAGATCTTTTTCATCCTTGATCAGCGTCTTATCCACGGTTCGGGCCGGAATGAGAACTCGTCCGATGCTGTCGACCGTTTGCAGACTCGCCATTCCGAAAGCCATGCGATAAAAGGCCGTGGCGTTGGGATCGGGCAGAAGACTTTGTCGGCCCTGCGTCGCTAAAAATTCGTAATACCGTTCCGGGAACAGCCAGGGGACCCTGTTTTGGCTTCCCGCCACGAGGAAAAAGGCCTCGTTCCCATGTTCTTGGCTTACCCGCCGCCGCACTTCTACAGGCACCAACAGGCGATTCTTCGAATCGAGGAGAAGCTCGAACTCTCCAAAAAAGACCGGTGATTGCAAAGTGATTCCGTTTTTTCGATTCGCTAACGCTGGGTCGCGAACTCACTGTTTCTGTATGCCCACTATTTACCACGCTCTCCCACCACGTTGCAATCATGAAATAAAAACAGCGGGGATTTGCTCAAGCAGGAGTAAGGATTTTACTGAATAACGAAAATTCCGCCGAAAATGTGAGATGTCCGCAAATTCGAGGACTTAGGCTTGTTGTGGGAATCTTGTGGATAAGTTGGTGTGTGTACGAAAGGTAATATACGGTCGGGCCAATATAACATCTGCTATAATAGGTGTT
>JBBSFP010000153.1:0-6704 GCA_038238625.1 Tepidisphaerales bacterium | reverse complement strand
GTGATTGCAATCTCCGATAAGCCGACGGATTTTCCGACGATTCGCATCCCCAGCAGCCCCCTGCCGGGCTATGTTCAACTGGCGGCCGGGTGGAATTTATTGGTGGAAGTGGGCATTGGCCTGGGTATCGACCTTGATAAACCCGTGCGTGCTCGAAAAGTAGGTAACGAGTTTGTGTCCTAGTGTTGACCCCGACCGTTGAACATCCTGAGTTAGACTCCCCTCAATTAGACTCCGCGGAGTTAGAGTCCCCGCGGTTGGCATCAACCACCCCTGTAGATTTTGCAGATACCGATGCGGCCCGCGGGCAATACCGCCAGGTGCGCCAGGACCATTGGAACCACGTTGCCCGCACCTGCGTGCGCGACCGCGGGGTTGGCAAATACTATCATCGGCGGGTGGCCCGAATTCTTCAGCAAATCATTCCCCGAGGGCAGCGCGTTTTAGAGCTCGGCTGTGGCCGCGGCGACCTGCTTGCGGCACTTGACCCATCAACCGGCATCGGGGTGGATTTTTCATATGAAATGCTGGCGCTGGCACGGATGCGGCACCCGGATTTGACGTTCATCGAGGCCGACGTACACGAGATTCCAGACCATCCTGCCTTCGCACAGCCATTTGATTTCATCGTGCTCTCGGATCTGGTCAACGATCTGTGGGATGTGCAGGAGACGCTGGAGAAGCTGCGGAAATACTGCACGCCACGCACGCGCATCGTGCTGAACATTTTCAGCAATCTGTGGCAAATGCCGCTGCGATTTGCCGAGCGCTTCAAGCTCAAAGAGCCAACCCTGCTGCAAAACTGGCTGTTGGTAAATGATGTTGCGGCGCTGCTTCGCCTGGCGGGATTTGAACTCATTCGCCACTGGGAAGAACTGCTTTGGCCCATCACCACACCGCTGTGGGACGGGCTTTGCAATCGCTATCTGGTGCGGCTCTGGCCGTTTCGGCATGGGGGCATGAGCCACTTCATCGTCGCGCGGCCGGCACCCCCTGCCGAGCCGCAGTCGCTTCCCATCGTATCGGTGGTGGTACCCGCGCGCAACGAAGCGGGGAATGTCGAAGCGATATTCGCGCGCACCCCGGAAATGGGTGGCGGCACCGAACTGATTTTCGTGGAAGGGGGCTCCAGCGATGACACCTATGGTGCCATCGAGCGTGCCATCGCCGCCCATCCCGAGCGCCGAACCAAGCTGTTAAAACAAACCGGAAAAGGCAAAGGCGATGCGGTGCGGCTTGGGTTTGCCAACGCCAGCGGCGAAGTGCTGATGATCCTGGATGCTGATCTCACCGTCCCGCCGGAGGATTTACCGCGATTTTATCGAGCCATCCACTCTGGGAAGGCCGAATTCGTCAACGGCGTTCGCCTGGTTTACCCCATGGAGGGCCAGGCTATGCAGATGCTTAACTTGATTGCTAACAAATGCTTCGGGATTGCCTTCACCTGGCTCTTGGGGCAATCGCTCAAGGATACCCTTTGCGGAACCAAGGTCCTTCGCAGATCTGAGTATGAAAAAATCGTGGCAAACCGGGCGTATTTTGGGGATTTTGACCCGTTCGGGGATTTTGACCTGCTCTTTGGGGCGGCCAAGCTCAATTTGGCAATGCTCGACCTGCCCGTGCGCTATCGCCAGCGTGTTTATGGCACGACCAACATCCAGCGCTTTCGCCATGGCTGGTTGCTGGTTCGCATGACCCTTTTCGCAGCACGGCGGTTGAAATTTGTATAAACCGCGTCCCAAAGTCGGCCGGTTGTGTTGTCTCTGTAATCCGGATCGAAGCAAAGGCTACTCAATGGCCGATAACAATTGCAATCCTGCAAGTGGCGTTGATGAAGATCATGTAATTTGACCTGCATTTTTGATTTGGGCCGGTTGTTTTAACGAGCAAATAGCCATATGATGGGCGCTAGTAAAGTCGCTGTAGGGCATCTGGCGACGCTCTTTCCGCAGGAGTTTTGGCATCGTCAAGTGTGACCGTCGCCAACTTTGTCCAGATCGTAATTATTCACGCTTTCACGGGTTGCAACACCGGAGGTTCTCCTTGAGTGCTCTCTCTCCCGATACCGCAACTGTCTTGACAGAGTCGGTCAATCAACCCGTTGAAGCGGTTGAAGCACCAAAAAAGGCGACGCGTCTCAAATTCAGTGGCAGCGATCGTTTTATTCGAGAGCTTCGCCGTCGCGTGGATGCCTATTTTGAAAAGACCGGGCATCGCCGGCAGGATTGCCCGCAGATGTATTTCAAGACCGCCACCATCCTCGCCTGGTTTTTCGGTACTTATCTGCTCCTGATGTTCGTGGCCACTACCTGGTGGATGGTTGTGCCTTTGACGGTGATCCTGGGCCTGGCGGTTGCCGCCATTGGATTTAACATTCAGCACGATGGCGGGCACAAAGCCTATTCAGAGCATCAATGGGTCAACAAGATCATGGGGCTTACCCTCGATTTGATGGGCGGAAGTTCCTACCTGTGGGATTGGAAGCACAACTCCATACACCACACTTATCCGAACATTGATGGCGAAGATGATGATATCAACATCGGCGTGCTCGGACGCCTCACCCCGCAGCAGCCGCGCTTGAAATTTCATCGTTACCAGGGGATTTACCTCTGGATGCTTTACGGGTTTCTGGCCATCAAATGGCATCTGTTTGATGATTTCCGCCAACTGGTCATCGCCCGCATCGGCAAGCACAAGATTCCGCGGCCCAAGGGCGCAGACCTGGTGATTTTTATCGCGGGTAAAATTGTCTTCTTCTCGCTGGCGTTTGTGTTTCCACTGATGCTGCACACCTGGTGGATTTCATTGCTGGTTTATGCCGGGGCGGCATTCGTGAGCGGCGTGGTCCTCAGCGTGGTGTTTCAGCTGGCCCACTGCGTAGGCGAAGCGGAATTTCCGGTGCCTGTGGCAGTCGAAGGGGGCGGCGAGCGCATCGAAACCGATTGGGCCGTGCACCAGGTTCAGACTACTGTCGACTTTGCCCGTGGTAACAAGTTCCTGTGCTGGTTCCTCGGTGGGCTCAATTTTCAGATCGAACACCACTTGTTCCACAAGATTTGTCACATCCACTACCCGGCACTCTCAAAGGTCGTGAAGGAAGCGTGTGAGGATTTTGGAATTCAGTATTCCGAGCACAAAACCATGGCAGCCGCGATTGCCTCGCATGCGCGATGGCTGGTAAAGATGGGTAAGCCAGATATGGAACCTGCCAGCGAAGCACCCGCCGCATAAATTGCAGCTTCATCAGGGGGGTTGATTTTCGAATGGAGGAACACGGGTCAAAGTTGAACCGCGCGCCCGCCCGCCCGGGGAATTTGATCAAAAGAGTGGTTGTGAACACCGCCCGCACCAGCAGAGGTGGACGGGGCTTCGTCAAGGCTATTAGACAAACAATACCCACTGGGAAGCTAGGCTTTAACAACCCTCAATCGCGCGAGCGCCTTCGCGATGGCGTGCGGCGTGCGGTTTGATCGCGGCTATAAAGCACAAGCGGCAGACCGCGATGGAGCGTATCCAGCCGAGGCTTGGAATCCGAGACAATGTCACGTCCCAGCGCGATCCATTCTTCAACGGTTCGCAGGCCGATCTCCGCATACATTCTCAGGACACCTTCGGGTTCGTACATGGAATCTCCAGGGAGTAGCGTTGCGCGTGGAAGCGAGCTGAAAAACTCACTTCCGGCACATCTGGCTCGGCCAAATGCGATTAATTGCAATCATCGTCGTTCGCAATGCGACAGGCAAAAGAGGCGAAGGAGGTGGCGGCGCGGCAGGATGGATGCACTCGCCCTGGCTCGGTCGTCGATCAGCCACGAACAGAATACCAGATTCGGCCCGCTAAAGATATCCGAATCACGCCGTCATCGAGTTGGTACCAGACCCAAGTGATTCTTAACGATGCTGCGCCGCCGCTGAACATCCCCGACTGTCGGTAACAACTCGGCTGGGCCCGCTCATCGAACGTATATCCGTGACCAGATCAAAGGCCCATCGGCTATTGAGCGGTGAAAGAAAAGGGCGTGAATGTGGCCACCCTGGAAAACCAGGAACCACATTCACACCCGATCCGGCGTCAAAAAAAGAAACTCCAATGATTACTTGGAGTCCATCATCTTGCTCTTCATTTCAGGGTCACGGTGCATCATGTCCATCATGAGCGCGTGTTCCATCACCATCTTCATGGCAGCGGGGTCTTTCATGATCTCCTGCTTCATCTTCATCATGTCGGCCTCGTTGCTCGTCATCATTTTGCAGTCCTTCATCATCTTCTGACAAGCAGGATCCTGCATCATGTCTTCATGCATCTTCTGAAATTCGGCGTCGTTGGCCATCATCATCGACATCTTATGCATGGCCATCATGCGCATCATGTCGCTGCGCATCTGGCTCATTTTGCTTTCATCTTTGATCCCCTCCTTCATCTTCATCATGTTGTCTTTCATCATCATCTTGTCTTCAGCGGTCATTTTATCGCCGCCCATTTTGTCACCGGACATATGGTCCATCTTGTCCCCGGACATACCCTTGTCCTGCATTTTGTCATCGGCGCGTGCGGTTAAGGGGATCAGGGTGGCTGCGCCCAGCGCGAGACTACAGGCACTGGCGAGCAGGGCTTTACGTGTGAACATCGAAGTCATCTTCATGGCATTCTCCTAAAAGGTTTCGACGAAAGTCGATAACAGTTTCTGGTTGCGTACGACGGCCGCTCAAACGAGCGATCGCTCAACTCACATACGAGTTATAATTCCTCCGAACCGCCTCACGGGCGAACATTTTCGGCAGCAGTCCAACTCCCTTCTCGCACGGACGGGACGTTTCGCTCGGGGGAAAACAGGGGTCCGACCCCGTTGGCCGATCCGACCCGAGTGGACGCTCCGCGAGGCCGCGCGCTACGCGACGCACAGGATTACTGGACGCCATTACAAATTATTCCTAGCAATCTCAATTTGGAGATCACGCAATTCTGTTGCGGTTGAGGTCGACAGCTATGGAACATTAATCGTCGTCACGGCCATTATTTTCATCGTGGCGGTATCTTGGATGTAGATTGCCAAAATAGCGTTACGCGCGTTGAGCCCATCGGGGATTGCAATCTCGATATTGCCGTCGAAGTCGGGGCCCAACGGGCGGGTCATAAAAGAACGCACCACGTTGGAATGCGTGAGCGTGCGGCCTGCGTTTTCACCTCGAAGAACTTCGCTAACTACCCGCTTCTCAACAACAGCCACGTTGATTGCCTGTCCTTTTTCAGCACCGGTCACATGATAGTTCAACGTGCACTGGTCCTTAATGTTACTTTGCGCTTTAAGGGAGAGGGTGACTTTCCCTGGTTCCTTCAGGGCATTTTCGATCTGGCCATCGGCCTCTTTTTCGCGCGACCCCACGAACCCGTGGTTGCCATTCACAAACATCTGCGGCGTGTAAACTTCATCCGAAGCAAACGCCGTGGCATATTCGTGCTGCCGCTGTGTGGCCTGGGCTGACGAAAGTGGGTCTTTCCAGCCGAGACGGTCCCAGTAATCGACATGAAACGCCAGGGCCAGGATCGGTAGCTTCTGTTGATCCGCGCGCTCGACGATTCGCGTGAGCACCGCATCAGCCGGGGGACAGCTTGAACATCCTTCGGAAGTGAAGAGTTCGACGACGGCGAAGGCATGCTCATCCACAACGCCAGGTGCCGAACCGCGCGCCGAGGTGGGTGCGGTCCCGTGGGCCACGGGGCCGGCACAGCAGCCAACTTGACCGGCGGCAAGGACCAGCATGGCACTCGTGGCAGACCATGCAAATAATCGATTGAATGACTTCATCAAAAACCTCATTTGGGCCGCATCCGGGGGGCCCAACGAACTTTCGTGGCAAATCGCAGGCCAGTGGCTCAGCGCATAACCCATATCGAGGCCGTGATATTCCGTAAATTCTACCGGGCTGGTCGATTGCGCAGCCATTTGGAGCGCTGCCAACGGAGTGCAATTGTAATATGTTGAGCCTATTGCCCACTACTTGACTCCGACGGAGCATCGAGCAGGATTCAATTTGCCAAGAGATTATGTGAACAAGCTGCTCGTTGGTGAATTGGAGGCGGTTTACCGCCTCGCCTACCACTTGTGCGGCAGGCACCATGAGGTGGATGATCTCGTGCAGGAAACATACTTGCGCGCCTTCAAAGCCGGCGACAAATTTCAGGTCACTGACGGGGGGCCGCGTCCGTGGCTTTTTAAGATTCTCCACAATGTCATCTATTCCCGATACGCCGCCGATGGCCGCAAGGCTTCGACCCTGGCGCGGATGGCATTAGAAGACCCACCACCGGACTCTGAATCGAATCATACCAATATCAACCTGGCGGACCTGCAATGGGACACGATCGACGAGCAGCTCAAGCAGGCACTTCACGAGCTTCCGCTGGCCTGGCGAATGACGTTTTTGCTCTACGCGGTGGAGGGCCTGAAATATCGTGAAATCGCCGCGGTGACCGAGGTGCCCGTGGGCACCGTCATGAGCCGCCTGCACCGCGCTCGCGCAGATTTAGCTTCCCGCCTGGCAAAATATGGTCGCGAGCAGGGATGGAGCAACCAGCGCGCTGAAAAGACCCGCCGTGTGATGTCGGATGTATCCATCGAACCGGTTCACCAGAAATCCGATGCCCGCGCCTCTGATGGGCAAGCCAGATAGCCAAGGGCCTTTGACCTGTGAAGCATCCCT
>JBBSFP010000152.1:0-6712 GCA_038238625.1 Tepidisphaerales bacterium | reverse complement strand
TTTCACCGCCCTCGAAGTAAAAATATCGACTCAGTCCAGTTTTTCCGGCTCAAGGCTGATCTTTTCCCCGGCAGCTTTTTTCTCGTTGTATTTTTTAAGCCAGGTTTGGAAGCTCTTTCCGGCGGCAGTGTCGCGGCCGGTGAATTCGAGGCGGGTGATTTGATCGTAGTTGATCGTCTGCTTCTCGGATGAGGCTTTGCGAAACAAGCGCACCACGCTTTGCCCGAGCGTGCTTGCTGATCGGCGATCGAAAATGTACCCCTCTACCTTGCCTCCGTCTTTGAGCGTCAAGGTCACGTCGCCGCGATAGTCGAAAGCTTTGTCCAAGGCTGCACGCACATCCTCGTTACTGGCCAGGGGGGGAATCCAACCTTCCAGATTTGTCTCGGCAGCCCACTCCGGATTTTGATCGTGAGTCTCGGACATGGCGCATCAGGCATGCACATGGGCGGTGGATCCGCCCCCGATCGTCAGCGGCACCACGCCGCGGCTGAGATGCGCAGATGCATCGACGTCTTCGAGGGCTTGCAGCGAAGCCGGGTCAGTGTAGGCGCGACCCAAAACGGTGCTCTTGACCATGCGGGCAAATCCCGCAAGCGAAGAAAATCCATCGTCGACGGCCGTTGCTTCGTATCCACTATGGACCATGCAGTTGGCACAGCGCGGATTGCCACTCTCGGTTCCGTACTGGCTCCACTCCGTACCTTCCATCAGTTCAGCGAAAGTATCAACGTACCCATCCTGGAGCAGGTAGCAGGGCTTCTGCCAACCGAAGATGTTATAGGTGGGCATGCCCCAGGGCGTGCAGGCATAGTGGCGTCGGCCCATTAGATATTCCAGAAAGAGCGGGCTCTGATTAAATTTCCAGCTCTTGCTGCGATTGGAAAGAATCTTCGAAAACAACTGACGCGTTTTTTCCTTGCCCAGAAAGTGTTTCTGGTCCGGGGCCTTGTCGTAACTGTAACCGGGCGAGAGCATCATTCCTTCCACGCCCAGCTCCATCATTTCATCGAAGAATGATCGCACACTTTTGGGATCGGCCCCATCGAAGAGGGTGGTGTTGGTGGTCACACGGAAGCCGCGTTGCACTGCCAGCTTTAATCCTTCGATGGCGGTGTCGAATCCGCCTTCGCGACAAACCGAAAAATCATGATGATCGCGCTGCCCGTCGACGTGCACGCTGAAGGTGAGGTATCGGCTGGGCTTGAACAAGTCGAGCTTCTGCTTGAGCAGCAGCGCGTTGGTGCAAAGATAGATATATTTCCGTCGGGCCACCAACCCCTCGACGATTTGTTGAATCTGCGGGTGCATCAACGGCTCGCCACCGGGGATGCTGACCATCGGCGCTCCACATTCGTCGACCGCGGCAAAGCACTGCTCGGGGGTGAGTTCACGCTTAAGAATATGCGCGGGATACTGGATCTTTCCGCAGCCGGCGCATGCGAGATTGCAGCGAAAAAGTGGTTCAAGCATTAACACCAGCGGATAGCGTTTCCGCCCGGTTAGCTTTTGCTTCAAAACGTAGCTGGCTACGGTGTACATTTGCGCGATAGGCACTGCCATGATGCGAAGTATACTCCAAAGTTTGTCGAAAATGCGAGTCGCAAAAGATCGCGGCGGGCGAAACGGACGTCTCAATAACCACTGGACGCTTACCACGCCGCTGCAGAAGATATCGTCTGATGACAAGCCATGTGATGATCCTGTCGCCGCTGCCCATGGAATCGCGCGCGATTAAACGGAGATTGGCGCTTAGCCCGTTGATCGATCTTAAAAATGTTTCGTTACATACAATCGGTGTCCGCGCGTCGGGTCTGGCCCGAATTAGCGTTCCGACCGAAGCCACCATCATCATCCTGGCGGGCTTGGGGGGGGGGTTAAATTCCAGCGTGCGGGTCGGCGATGTGGTGATTGAAGGGTCCGATCGCCTGGATCAACTTGGCGCACAAAAATTCCGGGTGCTCGCCGGCCCGGTGTGCATGTCGGAAACAGTCGTGGCAACGGTCGCCGATAAACGATCGCTGTGTGAATCCAGCGGTGCCATGGCGGTGGATATGGAATGTGACACGGTACGGCAATGGGCTGCCGATGGAAGAAAGCCGGTGATTGTCGTCCGCGCAATCAGCGATACTGCTGATCAGCCACTTCCAGTGCAAATTCTGCGTTTGTTCAAACGTGACGGCAGTCTCAGACCCTCGGCCTTGCTGCCAGCCCTTTGGCGCCCGCGGCTGGTTGGCGAACTATTTCGCCTACGACGCGGTTGCCGACTGGCCTGCGAAAACCTTGCCGTCACGGTTAGTGCACTGGTTGAAGCGTTGCAGGGATCATCTCTTATTTGAACGATGTCAATGTTCCACGTGGAACATTTCAAGCACCCCCTGCGTGAAAAAAGGGCCGACGTATGCAAACTTGCTGCAATGCCGGAAGCTTGACGAGCTAAGTAATTTATATGTCGAGGTTTATAATTTTCGAATCGAATGCCAACGTTCTTGAAAATCGATCTAACTTATGATTGTTCCACGTGGAACATTTCAACTTCCGCAAGCTATTGATAAAACTCACTGATGTCTTTGAAGTAATAAAGGCCCCGGCAAAGCTGCCGGGGCCTGACAAGGTTCGATCTGAGACGTCGCAGCGTTTTAAGTCGCGTTGGCGACAGCCGGGGCGGACTCGGGTGCTTGTCGATACTTTTGGCGCATCGGACGAACTTCGTCCTCATCTTCCATTGGCGGTTCAGCCAAATGGCGGATTTTCAGCGTCAGGTGAGGCGGGAACGCAGTACCTGCCGGAATCAGGTGGCCCAGGATCACGTTTTCTTTCAGGCCAACCAAGGTGTCAACCATCCCCGCGAGGGCGGCTTCGGTCAGCACCTTGGTGGTTTCCTGGAAGCTGGCGGCACTGATGAAGCTTTCGCTCTGCAGCGATGCCTTGGTAATACCCAGCAACAGGGTTTTGCCTCGGGCCGCCTTGGGGCGCTTACCCTTGGCGGGATCTTTGCCGGCGGTTTCAGCGGCTTCGTTAGCCTCGCGCAGCTCGGTCTTAACGACCACATCGCCTTCCTTGTAGTCGGTTCCACCGGGTTCGGCGATACGAAGACTCAGATTGACAATGTCATTGGCCTGGCGGAAGCGGAACTTATCGACCACTTCACCGGGGAGAAATTTACTGTCGCCCGGATCTTCCACTTTCACCTTGCGAAGCATCTGATTAAGTATGATCTCAATGTGCTTGTCGTTGATCTTCACGCCTTGTGAACGATAAACGTTCTGCACTTCGGTCAGAAGGTAAACGTACAGAGCTTCTTCACCACGGATGCGGAGAATGTCGTGCGGGATAGCCGGGCCGTAGATCAGCGGGTCACCGGCTTCGACAAAATCGCCCGCGTGCACCTGGAGCTGTTTGTCCTGGGGCACGTGATGCTCGCGTTCCATACCGGATTCATTTTTGACCAGCACCGTCATCTTACCGCGACGTTTCTCGGCACGAATTTCAACCAGACCGGAGATTTCAGAAAGAACCGCAGGATCTTTGGGTTTGCGGGCTTCAAAAATTTCGGTAACGCGTGGCAGACCACCGGTGATGTCCTGCGTGCCGGCAGTTTCGCGTGGCTGGCGGGCCAGCATCTGACCGGCTTCCACGCGGGTACCGTTCTTGACTTCGATACGTGCCTTGGCGGGCAGGTAATGGAAGTCAAGGATTTTGCCATCGCCTTCGATGGTGATACGCGGATGGCGTTCGCCCTTGTGCTCGATGACCACCAGCTTGCTTTCGCCACCGCCGCCGCCCTGGCGTTCTTCTTCGAGTCGGACGGTTTCCCCCTCTTCAATATCATCGTAACGAACCGTTCCACCCTTTTCAGCCAGGATGGGGGTGATGTGCGGATCCCAGGTGATCAGGGGCTGCTTGGGTTTTACCTTCTCGCCATCCTGCACCATGACGGTAGAGCCGTAGGGAACTTTGTATTTCTCGAGCTCGCGTCCCTTGGCGTCAAGCACCACGATTTCGCCGTTACGCTTGAGGGCGATAAGGTGTTTAACCCCTTCGGCATCGGCAACGAGGACGGCGTTGATGTCGCGGTGCTGGACGGTGCCGCCGGCGATGGTCTTGATGTCATTTTCGGCAAAGGTACCGGTGGCGACACCACCGGTGTGGAAGGTACGCATGGTGAGCTGCGTGCCGGGCTCGCCGATGGACTGGGCGGCAATAATTCCAACGGCCAGGCCTTCTTCGACCAGACGATTGGTGGACATATCCACACCGTAGCAGCGGGCGCAAATGCCGCGCGGGCTTTCGCAGGTCAGCGGTGAACGAACGCGGATGGATTCGAGCTTAAGATCCTTGAGCTTGTCGGCGATTTCGTTGGTGATGAGCTGATCCTGGGCAACCACCAGTTCATCATTGACAGGATTACGAATGGTGTCGCGGGCGGTACGGCCAACGATCATATCTTTCAATTCGACTTCGACCGTTTCACCCTTGTAAATGGTGGACTTGGTGACGCCATTCAGGGTGGCGCAATTAATTTGCGCGATGATCACGTTCTGAGCGACATCCGCGAGCTTGCGGGTGAGATATCCGGAGTCGGCCGTTTTGAGTGCGGTGTCGGCCAATCCCTTACGCGCGCCGTGGGTGCTGGAGAAGTATTCGAGCACGCTTAGGCCTTCGCGGAAGTTAGCCTTGATGGGGGTTTCGATAATTTCACCCGAGGGCTTGGCCATCAGACCACGCATGCCACCGAGCTGGCGCATCTGGTCGACCGAACCGCGGGCTTTACTGGTGGCCATCATGTTGATCGGATTGAGATAGCGCAGGTAGCCTTTTTGCTTGCCTTCGGCTGCCGGGACCGGCTTGCCTTCCTTGTCGCGATAATCGTTATCAAGGCCAGCCATCAAATCGTCGGTAACCTGCTTGCGGGCATGGGCCCAGATATCCAGCAACTGGGCATAACGCTCACGCTCGGTGATGGCGCCCATGCGATAATTCTTTTCGATGCGGTCGGCCTTTTTCTGACCTTCCTCCAAAATAGTGGCCTTGGTTTCCGGCGTGCGAATGTCGGTGATACCAAAGCTCAGGGCGGCAAGCGTGGAACGCTTGAAACCGACGGCTTTCATGTCGTCCAGCAATTTAATAGTGGCCGGGCGACCTAATAGCGCGTAGCAGTCGGCAATAACGCGGCTGCCACCGGCGCTGGTGACGGCAAAGTTATAGAAGGGCATTGCCGGGGGAAGGATGTCGTTGAACAGGCACCGGCCCACGGTTGTGAGGACGACGCGACCGTCGAAATTCTTGGGGCGCGTCCTGGGCTGATAGTTCGGATCCTTCACCTTCCGCTGCGCTTCCATCAGCCGCCACGATTCATCGGATAACGGCACGAATCCCGAACGCTCGTTGGGGACTACTTCGGTTCGATCACTAAGCCGAACGAAGATGCGCGTGTGCGTGGCGATTTTGCGCATATCGAAAGCGAAGAATGCCTCTTGCGGGCTGTTGAAAAGCATGAACTCACCCTTGTCGCCTTCGCGATCGACGGTGATGTAGTAAATGCCCAGCACGATGTCCTGCGACGGCGCAATAATGGGGGTGCCGTTGGCGGGGGAGAAAATATTATTGGGCGCCAGCATCAGCACATGCGCTTCGGCCTGTGCCTCAATGGAAAGGGGAAGATGGACGGCCATCTGATCGCCGTCAAAGTCAGCATTGAAGCCTTTGCAGACGAGCGGGTGAATCTTGATGGCATTGCCTTCAACCAGCACGGGTTCAAAAGCCTGAATACCCATGCGGTGAAGCGTCGGGGCGCGATTGAGCATCACCGGATGCTGGTAGATCACCTCTTCGAGAATATCCCACACCTCGGGGTCGCGGCGCTCAAGCATTTTCTTGGCGGACTTAATGGTGTCGGCCAGGCCGTGATCCTTGAGACGGCGAATGATGAACGGCTGGTAGAGTTCAAGGGCGATCTTCTTGGGCAGACCGCACTGGTGAAGCTTAAGCTCCGGACCCACGACGATGACCGAACGGGCGGAGTAATCGACGCGCTTGCCCAGCAGGTTCTCACGGAAGCGCCCCTGCTTGCCCTTGATCATATCGGTCAGGGATTTGAGCGGGCGATTGGACGAACCGAGCACCGGTCGGCGGCAGCGGCCATTGTCGAACAGCGCATCCACTGCCTGCTGCAGCATGCGTTTTTCGTTGCGAATGATCACTTCAGGCGCATTGAGATCAACCAGCTTTTTCAAGCGATTGTTGCGGTTAATGATGCGGCGGTAGAGATCGTTCAGATCAGAGGTCGCGAAGTTGCCGCTTTCCAGCAAGACCAGCGGGCGGAGGTCAGGCGGGATGACGGGGATCACGTCCATCACCATCCACTCGCTCTTATTTTGAGAGTTGCGGACAGCCTCCACCATTTTTAGTCGCTTGGTGAGGTCCTTGATTTTCTGCTTTGAATTTGTCTTTTCGATATCGGCACGAATGCGGGCGGCTTCGGTGTTGAGATCGAGCAGGCCCAGGAGTTTCTTGATGGCTTCGGCGCCCATCTCGGCTTCAAACTCTTCGCCGTAGCGCTCGAAGGCACCGCGGTATTCGTCTTCGGTGAGAATCTGCTTCTTTTTGAGGGGCGTCTTCCCGGGATCAGTGACGACGTAATCCTGGAAGTAGACGATCTTTTCGATGTCGCTGGTCTTCATGTCCAGCATTGCACCCAGGCGGCTGGGAA
>JBBSFP010000151.1:0-6789 GCA_038238625.1 Tepidisphaerales bacterium | reverse complement strand
TTACCTTGATCGAGATCATGATTGTGGTTGTGATCATCGGAATCCTTGCAGCAATTGCGCTCCCGATGTTCTCGAACTCTTCCAACTTAGCCCGCGAAAATACTCTGCGCGATGAGCTTCGTTTCATGCGAACACAGATAGCCGTTTATAGTGCGCAGCACCAGGATCAAAGCCCCGGAAATCTCAATGGGTCAGTTCATAATCCCGTGGACAGCACGTTCATCAGCCAGTTGACGAATTTTACCGACGTTTCCGGAAATACCAGCATGACCCTTGATTCAACGCATTGTTTGGGTCCGTATCTAAGCCGTATGCCGCCCAATCCCATGACCGGCACTGCGACTATCAAGGTTACAAATACCTCCATTTCCACTTCGGTCGATAATACCACTGGGTGGCTTTATAACCCTGCAACACAGGAATTTGCCGCCAACTCTTCACAGAGTGACAGCAATGGCTCCCCCTTTATTCAATATTGACTGCCGTTCTCAGCGCCGCGGAGGGTCAGCTGCATTCACCTTGACGGAATGCCTCATTGCCACCGCATTGCTGGTCTTTGCGGCGGCGGGGGTGATTGTGCCGCTATCCGCATCACATCGCCAACGTACTACCACTAACCAGGCTAATGTGGCCACCATGCTGGCGCGGCAACTACTCGAAGAAATTGCCAGCCAACCCTATGCGGAACCAGATGGCACTCTGCGTGCCTCCCCCTTTCCCGGCCAGACTCGGGCAAATTACACCAGCCTGGGTTGCTATAACGGCTATTCAGACGCAACCAATTCCATGACAACTGTTGACGGAACACCCATTGATTTTGGTCCCGGAACCCCGACCTACACCCGGAATGTGACAATCAGCTACATGACCAGCCGGTCCGGCCCGGTGACTAATGCGGGCGATTATGCCATCGTGGCGGTCACGGTAGCTCCGCCGACGGGACCTTCGGTCACGTTAAGCAAGCTGGTAACGCGCAGCAATCAGAGCTGGTAATCCGAGATACGATGCAACATACCCGCGACAATCGTATTAACGCCTGCCGATGCAGGGCTTTCACGATCATGGAGCTCACCATGTCGCTGATGATTCTCAGCTTGGTCGGTGGAGCGGTAGCGGCGTTATCGCTGGCAGTATCGGGCGAGTGGCAGGCGGGGGATCCAAGCCAATCACTTCAACTGATGGCTGTGCAGGGGGCACGGAGAATCGATGCCTGTATCCGCCCGGCATGTTATTTCGGATCGTGCCGGCGCGGATCTGCGAATGGTAGCGCGACACAACCTGCGGCGATTCTGTTTTGGAAGAATGACAACTATCCCTCCCTCGGGAAAATACAACTGGCAGAATTAGCAATGATCCAGCACGATCCCACCACGCATACGCTCATGTATTACGAAGCAGCATTCCCGGCGGGGATGACATCAGGGCAAATTAGTATTATTAACCAGGACATAAGTTTTAGTCTGTTTAACAGCGCATCCGCACCAGATGATTTCAAGCTCCTACCCTATGTAACCGGGAAACCAATTTGCCATAATATATCTGGGGCACGTTTCTTTGTCAGCGATGTGGGTAGCAACACCCAGCGCGCGAGCCTCGATTATGTCCTCACCTTTTCACGTTCCATGAAGGTGAATGGATCGGATTATAACGCGACCCAGGTGCAATATGGCACTGCGACTATGCGTCAGCCGAAAGACCAGCCCAATTAAATTCAGAGATCGTATGATTACCAAGGCGAGACATAGCCAAAGCGGCATGGCATTGTTCATGGTGATGCTGGCGGTTGGCATTGCCACGGTCCTGGCGATCGCGCTGCTGGCCAACAGCAGCGTTCAGAGCCAAGTGGGCAGCAATATGTCGCAGGCGACCCGCGCCGATCTGCTTAGCGAATCGGGGACCAATTTAGCCGCATACTACCTGGGTCACCCCAACCAGGCTCCTGCGTCTTCCATGTCAGGTTTGAAATATTGGGTCGGTGAGAATGAAATAAAACTAGGTCCGCCCACATTCTCCACAAATACAGGAACGGTAAGCGTGACAGTCAGTCAGCAAAGTGGGAATACAGATGCTTACAATGTCACAGCGGTCGCATCAGCCCCGCCCCCCGGGCAATCCGTCTGCACAATTATTTCTCAGATGCAGGCCAATTACAGTGGATTATTTAATGCAGTGTCCTCCAATGCATCATTAACCCTTCCTTCTAACTGTGATATCCGTGGCAATGTGCTGGTCAATGGAACCCTGACCGTCAACAACGGTGCGAGTATCGATGGCACTGCCACGGCCAAGGCGGCAGGCAATAACCAGGGTAACATTCAGGGCGCCAGCGGGGTGGGCAAGAATACAATACTAACCGTCCCGGCCGGATCGATTAATATTGCTAACGCCAGTACGGTTCAGGACTACCGGAAATATCTTTATTCCAGCGTGCCCAATGTTTGGCGGCTGATTAATGCGCCTGATCTTGCCACGGTTGCGCCCGGATATTCCGTGGGCTTCCTTAATCTGGTGATTCCCAGTCTGCTTAATCCCGGCGGTGTTTTTGTGGCCAATCAGACCGTAACGCTGAACAACAACGCGACCATCATTGGAACATTGATTATTCAAAACGGTGATCTGGTCGTCGTCGGTAACAATGTGAGTGTTACGCCCAATCTAAGCACTCTTCTTGGCACCGACCAACAACGCTATCCGGCAATCATCATCATGAGTGGGAATCTCATCATGGCAAATGACAACGCCACTTTGAATGCCAATGGCGTGGTTTTTATTGGCGGTGCCATCATTACTGATGGGCAAGTACACAACAGTGCTCAAATTAATGTGACTGGCGCACTGGTCTTCGGAGGTAATGCCGCCAGCATTTCATCTACTGCTGGTAAGTTGAAAGTGATTTACGACGCATCCAGAATCAACTGCCCCCACTTCAATACGCAGGCTGATACGGTCACGGTCACGCAGTGGCAGCAATAATTCTCAGGCTCCTGATTGAAAAGGCTGAAGGTATCGATTGGGTCGCATAATAGGTTCAGGGGTGGAGTCGACGGTCCGATGAGGATATTAGCTAGTTTGGTTGAATCGGGCCCGATAACTGTCGACATAAAAATGCGAGGGACGAATCCCAATTTCCGAGCCGCCGGGTTCACGCTGATCGAAATCCTGGCGGTGCTGGTCATACTGGGAGTAGCGTCCGCGCTGGTTGTGCCGCAGTTAGGTAGTCGAAACGATATCAGTGTCAGCGCAGCGGCGCGCACGGTCATGGCGGATCTGATGTATGCGCAAAGCTATGCAATCACAAATCAGAAGACGGTCTATGTTCAATTCAACGTGGTTGGCGGTAGTTATTCACTCTTGAGTGCACCGCCGACAGGAACTTTGCAGTATCTGCGCAATCCACTGAAAACGACGGCTAACTATACGCAGGCGTTTGGCGGAAATAGTGGGCTGGCTATCAAAAATGCAACACTGCTGTCTGCGAGCTTCGATGGCAAAACGGTTTTAGCTTTCGACCAGTATGGTAGCCCCCTTTATTGGGATCCCGCGATGAATGGTGGCAGCGGTGGAACGGCTGCAATGGTGAACGGCTCAATCGTTATCAAAAGTGGCACGTTAAATATGACGATTTCGGTAGAAGCGTTTACCGGCGCACTCAGTGCGCAGTAGGAATCCAAGAGGCATCCGCATTGTAAAGCTATGTTTCGATTAACGCGCGCACAAGTTCAACCCATCGGACTCGATATCGGGCCGGATGGTGTTTTCATGATTCAGCTTGAGCGTGTTGGAGAGAGCCTGGCCGTGATGGCGGCGGGGCGGCAAGCGTTGCCGGCGGAGGCGCGCAATGACCCGGAACTGGGGCTGGCAGCGTCGGTTGAGATCATCCGCCAGATGTTTAAACAATTTCCTTTCCGGGGGCGGCGGGTGGTCGCCGCATTGCCGCGACAGTCGGTTCATTTTAAGAATCTGCGTCTTCCGCAAATGCCGCTCTCCGAGCTGGGATCGGTCGTGGAATTTGAAGCTCGGAACCTGGTTCCGTTTGATCCGGCGGAAGCAACGATCCATTTCCTTCCGGCCGGTGAGGTTCGTCAGAACAATGAGATTCGCCAGGAAGTAATCGTGGTAGGCGCGCGGCATGTCGACATCAATCATTATGTCGAACACCTGCATGCTGCGGGCACGGTGGTGGCGGCGTTGGATGTTGAGCCTTGTGCGTTGTATCGCGGGATCGAGAGGTTTATACGTCGTCGCGAGGATGAAACGGAAGTGCACGTCATTGTCGACGTGGGGGCCAGCCGCACGCTGGTGGTGATCGGGCGGGGGCGTGAGATCAGCTTTACCAAAACGATTGAACTGGGCGGTCGTCACTTCAACGAGGCGGTCTCAAAAAAGTTGGGGATTTCGGTAGAGGAAGCGCAGAGCTTGCGACGCCGGTTGGCGGAAAATTCCACTGCCGGAGTGTCGGCAGCCCCAATTCCAGGGGAAGTTGCGCCGGCCGCGCGGCGTGATCCTGTGCGCCAGGCCGCGGGTGATGCCACGCGCAGCGTCATGAGCGACCTGGGGCGCGAAGTGGCTCTTTGCATGCGGTACTACTCGGTGACGTTTCGCGGACAGCGTCCGTCCCGTTTGCGGCTGGTGGGAAGCGAGGCAGCTGATCCGTTGCTGCATGGCCTGCTGAGCGCGACGATCCCGGTGCCGATCGATGTGGGTCGCCCCCTGGTGAGTGTCGACACAAGCCGTATGCGTCCAGCCGACCGGCAGGGCCCCATGTCGGAATGGGCGATGGCGTTCGGGTTGAGCTTGAAATTATTGACCGGCTCTTTTGGGGCTCGGGATGGCAGGCCGCGCGATCCCAGTGCGCCGCTCCCGGTCGAAGCGTTATTGCCAGCGGATGCGGAGGTCGGTGAAAGCACCCCAGCGCCCGAGCACGCGATTATACGAACCACACCTGCCGATGGAGTGACCGATCCCTCGCTGGAGGTGACCCATGCGTGAGCTGGAGTTTCTACCTGATTGGTATCCGCAAATGCGCCAGCGCACGCGGATGGTGGTGCTGCAGGCGTGGATGACTGTAGCGATGGCGATAGGCATGTGCCTATGGATGTTCCTGATGCACAGCAACGTCCGCCGGGCGCGTGAGAACCTCGATGACGTAGCGGGCCAGGTGAAACAGTCTCGCATCGAGATGAAACAACTAGGGTATCTGAGCAATAAGGCCGCGGTGCTGCGTGAGCAGGATCAACTCATGGTGAAGCTGGGGCTTCAAGTGGAACCCAGCCGGCTGATGAAAACGATCGATAGCGCCATGTCGCGTGAAATGTCGGTGCTGGGGATGCAGATGGAAGTGGTGGAACGCCTGGAAGGGCCGACCGCGCAATCAGTACGGCTCAACACCCCCGCGCCACTGATCGCCGATCGGCACTTGCAGGTGAAGTTGCAGGGCGTTGCACCGACGGACGTGGACCTGGCTAACTTTGCCACCCGGCTGGGTGAGATCCCTTTTCTGGAGCAGGTGGCAATTAATTACGCGCGTGAACGAAGTGAGAACGGACATGTGATGCGGGAATTTGAAATCAGCTTTTCGATGAGTTTGAACCACACGGTTGGAACGGCACCCGATGCACTTTTGACGGTTACTGATCCCTGATCGGTTTGCAATGCGCGCCGTGGAGAATCGATATGGCTACACATCTGCTGCAAAGTCGAATCGGGTGGTGTGCCCGCGCCCGCGTAGCAATGACCGTCCTGCTAGTGTTGGGTGGTGTGGCTTTTTACCTGATGGGGTATCGCCCCGGCATGCAGATGCTGCACCACCTGCGCTCCCTGGGTGAAGCGCAGCATGCGGAATTTTTGTTGAATCAAGAAAAAGTGCGACTGCTTCCGGCGGTGCAGGTGGACGTGATGAAGTTGAGCAACCGCGTAGCGGAGTTTGAAAAGAAGCTGTCAAAGCAAACGGATCACGCTGCGTTTGTTCATGACGTGGCTGCGATTGGTCAGCGTGCTTCGCTGCATAAGTTCACGCTGCTGCCGGGAGTGTTGAAACGTGATACCGATTCGCTCAATGAGCAGCTTCTAACGCTCAGTTTTGAAGGTGATTTTTTCAACATCTTCTCGTTTCTGCGTCAAATTGAAGACATGCAGCGGCTGATGCGGATCAAGTCGGTGACGGTGATGAGCAAAGATTCATCCACTGGGCAGGTGGAATTGAAGATGGCAATGACGGTTTATTTCCAGGAGTAACGATGGCGGTGGTGCGGCGCCAAAAGAAGGCATGGCAGGAACGACTGCAGCAGTCGGTTCGGCAGGATCCGCGCAAGGCGGCGCTGCTGGCGGGGATGGTGTTGCTGCTCGGTGTGCTGGTGTTGCGGTTCGCGAACGGCAATAGCACCCCCCCCGCGGCGATTGCAAGCCAGGTATCGTCGCACATGCCCGGAATCGGCGCAAGCCTGCCTCCCAGCAATGCGGCAATCGTGACACAGCAGCGATTATGGGCGTGGGCGCACGCGACGGTTCCGCCGCTGAGTCGAAATTTGTTTGCGGTCAACCTGGATTTCTACCCCCAGGATGCTGGCCATCAGACGCAGAACGCGCAGCTGGGGGATGCATTCTGGGATCGATTGCAAAAGTCCATGAATATTCAAGCCGATCAGAAAATTCAGCGGGACCAGCATATTCAGCGCGCTCGGGAGGATGCGGGCCGACTCCGTTTGCAGAGCACCATGATGGGCCCAACTCCCAAAGCCCTGGTGAACGATACGTTGGTGAAGGACGGGGATCTGCTGCGCATCAACCAGG
>JBBSFP010000150.1:0-6805 GCA_038238625.1 Tepidisphaerales bacterium | reverse complement strand
TATTCCAAGTCGGCATCCTGAATCAGGATCACGTCGCCCCCGGCGTGCTTAAACCCATCCCGCAGGGCGGCACCCTTGCCCTCATTGACCGGCTTGTGAAAAATCTTGAAATCAGTCCCGGGAAACATCGTCGGAAGTTCGTCGAGTTTTTTGTTGGTCCCATCGGTCGAGCAATCATTAACGCAAATGATCTCGCGCCGCACCCCCTTCGGCAGTGGGGCACGCACCACCAGGTCAATCAAATATTGCACCGTGGCTTCTTCGTTGTAGACCGGAATGACAATCGAAACCTTCGTCAACACCGTCAGCTGCGGCCGCAATGGCCCATCCATCACAACCACAGGCTTTTCGACCTGCGGTGTGGTGGCAGGTTCAAGGGCTGACGTGCTGTCGCCACTGCTGCCCCCTGCTTGTGTCACGACGTCGGTTGGCATGGTCATGAGCGCGTGGATCTCCAAGAGGTTTCCGGCATGGGGCAGAACCATACCAGCGGATATCAGGGGAAGCAACTTGAACATCTGCGCGCGGCAGCTCGGAAATTGTGTCAACGCCCTCGAACCTTCAGCGCAGCAGAATCGCGTCGCTGATCACCTGCCCATCCTCCATCGTCACCTTGCGGCCAGCGCGGGCAGCCAGCATCAGATCATGCGTCACCAGCACCAATGTTTGACCCGACTGGCCGAGCTGCTGGAACATTTCGGCCACCAAGTCGCTGTTCTTGCGATCAAGATTTCCCGTGGGTTCATCGGCCATCACCACTGCCGGCTTGTTGGCCAGCGCTCGTGCCAGCGCTACCCGTTGCTGCTCGCCCCCGCTTAACTTGTTGGCCCTGCGGTTGGTTTTGTCCCCCAGGCCCAGTTGACCCAGCAACATTGCAGCGCGGTCCATCGCCTCGCCGCGGCCAAGTCGCCCCAGGCGAAACATCGGCAACGCCACGTTCTCCTGCGCGGTAAATTCCTTCAGCAGGTAATGGAATTGAAACACGAAGCCTACCTTGGCGTTTCGCAGGTTTGCCAACGCCGTTTCGTCCAGCCTGGCTGTATCCTCGCCGTCGATCGAAATGCGGCTCGGTGGATCGATCTTTTTCCCCGCCTGATCAACTACCGATGGCCTGTCTAGACCGCCCAGCAGGTAGAGCATTGTGCTCTTTCCTGATCCGCTGGCCCCCACGATTGACACGTATTCCCCTTTGAAAATTTCAAGATTCACCCCACGTAATATGTGGTTGACATTGTCGCCCGACCCCAAAAACCGATGCACATTCTCAGCGCGTACCAGCGCTGTTGGTTTTTCAGCGGGGGCACCGGGTCGCCGAATCGCCGCCGCCTCAGTGGGCTCCACGGATCACCTCCACCGGATCGTACCCTGCGGCGCGGCGCGCCGGGTACGCGGCGGCGACCATCACGATCACCATTGCCGCGACGAAGGCACCGACGTAATTGCGGGAATGCTCGCTCATCAGCAGCCCTTCCACCTGAATCAGACCCTGCATTTTGATTGGCAGCCGGCGCAAACCTTCAATCGCCAACTTACCGAAAATTTCACCCAGGGTTGCCCCGATCAACCCGATCAGGATCCCCTGGTACAGATAGATCAACGTGATGTCGCGCCGCGAAAAACCGAAGCTCTTTAAAATCGCGATATCTCCAATACGCTCCATGACCGCCATGATCAGAATATTCAGCACCCCGAACGCTGCCACCACCAGCAATGCCGCGTTGATCACCAGCGTGATCACCGTCTGAATTTTGAAAATCTTCAAAAAATTAGCGTTCGTCTCCTGCCAGCTCTCCGTGCGGTAGCCAGAAATGGCCTCAATTTGTGCGGCATAATCCCCCGCGCGAGTGTAATCATCGGACCGAATAATGATTTCGTTGACCACATTCTTTTTGTCCAGCAGCGTTTGCACGTTATTGAGCAGCATGTATCCGCGGCTGTAATCCACGGGGGTTACCCCGGTTTGAAAAATCCCGACCACCCGCGCACTGCTTCGCCCGCCACTCTGGCTGGAGACGTTAATCGTGTCATCCAGTTTGGCCCCAAGGTTGTCCGCCAGGCCGCTACCGAGAATGATCCCGCTGGCGCTGGTTTTCAGTCGTTGAAAATCACCCGCGATAATTTTAGATCCGATGGTGGTGACGGCGACCTGCTGCTCCGGCTCGACGCCGAGCACCTGGATCGTCACGGTCTTGGTTCCATAAATCCCAATCAGGTTACCCGTCACCTCCGGCGCTACGCCCAGGATTCCGTGCATCCGCCGCAGCGTGGCGATTAATCCGCCGGGGTTTTTGATCTTCAGTACTTTGCTGCGCGGCTTGACGTGCTCCACCTTCAACAGGGCGTTGGGATCCCGGTAGACTTTCTCCAGAATTTCCGTGTGCGTTTCACGCTGATCATCATGAACGGTGATATGACCTGATGATTCAACCGTTTCAACAATAAACTTGTCGGTAAACCCCTCCATCATCGATTGCATCGCCAGCAGCATGGTCACACTGATGGTCACGCCCGCAATGCAGATCAGCGATTGCCGCCGGTGTGAAACGAAATAGCGAAGAGCGATAAACCAGCGCATGGCGTTCGTCCGATGGCTGGCATTAACCGGTAAAACCCTTGAACTTTGCCTCTTCCCGAGGCTTATTCAGACCGGCAGCCGCAGCGGGATCGGTATGTTGGCTGCGTACCGTCTGCCCTTCAGTCAGCGATCCTATCGGGCTGATCACGACGGTATCTTCTGGACGCAGGCCGGAAATCACCTCGATGCGCTCCACACTCTTCAGGCCGATCTTCGCATCGGTCCGTGCCAGCTTGCCATTGCGCACCACCCAGATCACTCCATTCTGAACCGCTTGGCTTGGGACGACGGTGGCCCTGGTCTTAGCATTGACCACAAACGCCAGCTCCCCGGTCATCCCAGCAGATACTTCCTGATTCAATTTGCCATTGGTATCCGCCAGTCGCACATCCACCTCAAACGTGCGGCGATCGGTGTCGGCCTTATCGTAAATTCGGTCGACTACTCCGCTGAGTACCTGATCCGGGAACGAGTAGAGCGTCATATGTACCACCTGCCGGGGCTGAACCTTGTTTTTGTCTTCTTCATCCACTTGCGCCCGCATGATCAAGTTCCCCGGTGATACGTCTGCCACCTGCATGACGTGGTCTTTAATCGCCAGGCGAGACCCGGCCGACGTGGGCCAATCGAGCACTACGCCACTCACCGGGCTGCGAACCTGTTGCTGGGTCACGTTCCACCGGGCAATCTCCAGCGCGGCCTGGGCGATGGCCAGATCATGCTCCAGTTCCAATTTCGATGAAGCGCGATCGGCGCGGGCGGAATCCGCTTCGCTTTTGAGAGTCCGTTGCCGATCTAGTGCGCGATCCAAATCCTGCTGCGATGCCGCATTCTTACTAATCAAATCGGTCAGCCGATGGACTTCACGCTGCGCAATTTCCAACAGGTCATCGTAACCAGCGATGCGCGCGTCAAGCGCTCGTAACACCGGAGAACTCTCTTCAGCAGCGCGCTGCTGTTTCAGCTTGTAATCCGCTTCGGCCTGTTTAAATTTCAACTGCAGCTCATCACTGAGGATGATGGCTACTACTTGTCCCTTGTTTACCGGATCGCCCTTGTCGACCATCACCTGATCCACCACCCCGGCGACGTTGGACCCAAGCGGGTACTCGCGGTCGGGCATCACGGTTCCGGTGGCGTAAAACGCCTCGACCACCGGGCCTTCGACCGTTTGGGTGACCGTTACCCTAGGACGAAGAAGGCCGAGTGTTACCCACCCCCCCGCCGACAACGCGGCGGCACTTATCAAAAGGATGATGGTCGTCCGCACCCAGGTTGCTCCGGTTCGCCGCATGAAGTTCAATGGTATGGTTGGTCGGGCGCAAAGCAACCGACGCATCGGGGCGCAATTGTCGCAGCCCCTTAAGCTCCGCAATTCAATTGATCGCCGGTTCGCTTGACACCCGCCAACAGCACTTCTACGTTTGCATAGCGTCGAGCAATCACCCGAGCATCGGCGTCAATCGCCTTCAGGAGCGCGGCATGTCGGTTCAGATGGAACTCAGCAAAATTATCATCAGCGAAATGCAGGACCAGCAAATTATCGTCCTCCAGGAGGTCGATGGCGAGCGTAAATTTCCCATCATGATAGGAACATCTGAGGCGCACGCGATCGAACGCCGACTTAAAGGCGAGACTCCACCCCGACCTCTCACTCACGACCTGCTGGGTACAATCATCGAAACCCTCGGTGGTGACATCGACCACATCGAAATCAACGATCTGCAGGAACACACCTTCTTCGCGCAAATTCACATCCGCCACAACGGAAAGAAGGTCGAGATTGACAGCCGTCCCAGCGATGCCATCGCGCTGGGCATTGCGACTTCGGTCCCGATTTATGTATCTGAAAAAGTTCTGGCTCAAGTCTGTTAATCGCCGCGCCCCGCACGTCGCAAATCCCGACGTCAGCCTACTTCATGATGCGCGCCATCCATCGCAGCCCGATCCCCACCAACGAAATTCCCCCGATGCAAAAAACCAATCCCAGCACGTAGAGATAAAACTTGAGCGAGTACGCTTCGGAGCTCAACACGGGCAACGGCCCGCCGGACATCACGATGTTTGAAGTCATCGCCAGGATGCCGATGAGGAAGCAACCGCTTAATCCCATCAGCGCAACCCCGGCAACCATCGTTATCGATGCCGCCCATACTTTGTGTGAAGATCGGTAAGGCAATTGCGGAGGTAGCGGCTGCCATGCCTGCGCCAAGGGTGCCTGCCAATCGGAAGACGCCCCCACGCCGCTGCCGATTTCGTGCTGGCTCATAGAACAACTCCTCAGTAAGTTCGCGTTACATCCAGCATCGCGCCGCCACGCCAGCATTTCACTGATGATGTCGATTGGGAGCACTCGGATTCGAACCGAGAACCAAGGAATTATGAGTTCCCTGCTCTAACCGTTGAGCTATGCTCCCCGCGTTTGTGCTCAGCCGATTTTAGCTGCGGTTTGCATGCAACGACAGCGCTAGCCGCCTGCGGCATCCCACTACCGTTGCAGTTCCCACTTGATCTGCCCGCCCACGATGGTTGTTACTGCCCGGCCCTTAACCGGCCAGCCTTCAAACGGGCAGTTGCGACTCTTGCTTTTGAACTGACTCACATCGATCTTCCAGGCCAGATTGGGGTCAATGATTGTCACATCCGCGTCAGCACCGTCGCGCAGATTGCCCTTGTTTAACCCAGCGATCTTGGCGCTGCTGGTTGTCATCAGGTCGATCAGCCGCAGCCAGGTAATGTGGCCGGGTTCCACGAGCGCTTTAATATAAAGCGACAACGCACACTCCAGGCCAATGATTCCAAAAGGAGCCTGGGCAAATTCCAGCTCTTTTTCTTCCGCCCGGTGCGGAGCGTGGTCGGTGGCCAGACATTCAATGGTGCCATCCTTAACCCCATCGACGCAGGCTCGCACGTCGTCGGCGGTTCGTAGCGGAGGATTCATCTTGAAATTCGTATCGTAGGTGCGACAGCTCTCATCCGTGAGTAACAAATGGTGCGGGGAGACTTCAGCGGTTATGCGCTGCCCTTGCTCCTTGGCCCGTCGAACGATCTCCACACTGCCGGCGCTGCTGATATGTTGAACGTGATAGCGACAGCCGATATTGCGGTTGAGCAATAGGTCGCGCGCGATCATCAACTGTTCTGCCTCCGCCGGTATGCCTGGCAGCCCAAGTGTGGTGCTAACCAAGCCAGCATGCATCGACCCGCCGCCCAGCGTGGGTTCTTCGCAATGCTGCATCAATAACGCATCAAACATGCGCGCGTACTGCAGCGCTTTACGCATGACCGCTGCATCAGCGATGCCTACACCATCATCTGTGAAAGCGACGGCCCCGCTTTGCTGCATGGAGCCCAGCTCGGCAAGCTCCGTGCCTTGCCGCTCTTTGGTAATCGCTCCAACCGGATAGACATTGGCCAGGCCCACGCGTTGCGCTTCGCGCAGAACGAACTGAATTTGCCCCTCATTGTCGAGCGTGGGACGGGTGTTGGGCATGCAGCAGACAGTTGTGAACCCCCCCGCCACTGCTGCTGCTGCCCCGCTGGCGATGGTTTCTTCCTCCTCGTCCCCCGGTTCACGGAAGTGCACATGGATGTCGATGAGTCCGGGCGTGACATAGCAGCCGGTTGCGTCGATCGTGCGTTCGACAAACCCCACGTGCCCCGCCAGGTTGGGTCCCACCGCAGCGATCTTCCCATGGCGGATCAGCAAATCCGCGCGCTGCTCGCTGCCCCGCGCGGGATCCAGCACGGTGCCATGACGAATCAGCAGCGATGACATGGGGGGCCTTCTTAAATTCAAGAGGACGATATAAGGTTCAGCTGCGCCACCGCAGCGGCATCACGGGCGGAAAGGTCGGGGAATCGCGAATCGCTGCCAACATCCGGCCGTCGCTTCCAACTGCGGGCACACGCGTTGTAATCCGGCCGGCGATCAATCAGTCGCACTTTAACACCGGTGTGATTGCCTTCCACGAACGAATGAAATCCCGCGCCCACGAGGTCTTCCAAGTCGATGCCGTACGCTTCGAGCTGTTTGCGAGTCGCTGCATCGGTTTCTATCACGAGTTCCGCATCGGAAGCTTTGTTAAGCGCTGCCTCTTTTTTCAGACGATCCAATTGCAAAGTGGCCGCATCACGCAGTTGCATGAGCAGATCCCATTGCCCCCTTTGATCAGCCGAGGGCGGCTGAGCGCCAGGCAGCGGCAATAAGGCCAGGTGCACGCTGGAAAG
>JBBSFP010000149.1:0-6806 GCA_038238625.1 Tepidisphaerales bacterium | reverse complement strand
CCGTGCCGCACGACATGGACGACCACCGCCGGGCAAACCTGGGGGCCTGACTCCACCTCCGTTGACTGCATAAACACACGCGGCCTGAATGCAGATGCACAATACCCGACAGTTTCAATCCGACCGGAGCGCCCTATGAAACGATTCTCCGCGGCTGCGCGCATCAGCCTGGCGCTGGTCTGTCTGACGGCTACCCTGCTGCTGCTGGGGCAGTCGTTCGGGTTGGTGCCTGATGCCAACCATGCGGTGCTGGCAGGTCGCACGCAGCTTTGCCAGAGCATTGCCATCGCCTGTTCGCAGGCGGCACAAAAGAATGACACCGTTGCCATTCGCTCGATGGCGCTGGCGCTGATGTCGTGCAACAAGGACATTCTTTCGGTTGCCGTCCGCCATGCCGATGGCAAACTGCTGACCGCCACGGACGGTCATGAAAGCAGTTGGAAACCAGCGGGCGCGGGGGTTTCCACGCCGACGCAGGTTCAGGTTCCGATCTTCAAGGATTCCATCCCCTGGGGCACGGTGGAGATTCGCTTCCGCGCGCTGCCGGGCACCGGGGGCATCGGGTGGCTCAACCAGCCCGCACTTCGCCTGACGCTGTTTGTCGCACTTACCGGGTTTGTGTTGTATTTACTCTATTTACGCAGGACGCTGCGAATGCTCGATCCGTCGGCGGTCATTCCCGACCGCGTGAAGGCGATGCTCGAAACCCTTGCCGAGGGCGTGCTGGTGCTCGATGCCCACGAGCGCATCGTGCTGGCCAACAACGCCTTTGCCGCCACCGTCGGGCGCAGCCCCCAGAGCCTGCAGGGCCTGGAAGCTTCCACCCTCAAATGGACCCTCCCTCATTCCGAAGCACGCCCCGACGAATTCCCCTGGCTCCTGGCGATCAGGACCGGCCAACTGCAGCGCGGCACCACGCTCAGCCTGCACGGGGGCCCGGAAGGTTCACGCGCCGTCACCATCAATTGCGCCCCCATTCTCGGTGGCGATCAAAAGGCGCGCGGCGTGCTCGTCACCGTGGACGATGTCACCGTGATCGAAGCCAAAAACGGGCAGCTCAAAGAAATGCTCGGGATGCTGCAGCGCTCGCGCGATGAGATTGATCGCCAGAATAAGGAACTGCACGCTGCCGCTACGACTGATCCGCTCACGGGGTGCCGCAACCGCCGTGCGTTTTATAAAGATTTCCAGACCGCCTGGAGCGATGCCCGCCGGCACCAGCACAACCTGGCGGTGATGATGGTCGACGTCGATCACTTCAAAAAGGTCAACGATGTGCACGGGCATTCGGTGGGGGATACCGTCCTGCAGCACGTGGCCGCCATCCTGCTGGGGCTGGCGCGCGATACCGATGTGGTGGCGCGCTACGGCGGGGAAGAGTTTTGCATCCTGCTGCCTCATTGCGATGCCGAGCAGGCGGCGCTGGCAGCCGAGCGCTATCGCCTGGAGATTGCCTCCAAGCCCTGCGGTGCGGTAAACCTGACGGCGAGCTTCGGCTGCTCGGCCATGCACTTAAAAGCAGAAACACCGGCGCTCATGCTCGACCAGGCTGACAAAGCGCTTTATGCCGCCAAGCGCACGGGTCGCAATCGCACGATGCGTTTTGACCGGATGCCCAGCGCGGTGGAACCGCAGCAGGCCGATACCCGTGAATTTCATGAGCCGCGCCATTCCCGCACCCCCGACCCCACTGAGCGTGAGGGGGCTGCCACGCCCATTGCGTTCCATGCCGTCACCGCCCTGATGTCGGCGCTGGCGCATCGAGACAAATCCACCGCCGATCACAGCCGCCGCGTGGCTGACTTTTGTGTTTCCGCCGGGCGCGGCTTGCTGTCGCTGCGCGACTGCTTTGTTTTGGAAGTCGCCGCCATGCTGCACGATGTGGGTAAGCTCGGCGTGCCCGATGCGATTCTCCACAAGGCCGGTCCCCTCACCGAAGAGGAATGGCTCATCATGCAGCAGCATGATCGGATGGGCATGGAGATCACCGCCGCGGCGTTTGGTTCCAACGAATTGACGCGCATCATCCGCACCCACCATGCTTTTTTCAGCGGGAATGCCCGTGATTCGGCCCTTCCCAGCGGTCACGATATTCCCATCGAAGCGCGAATCCTCAGCATTGCCGATGCGTTTGATGCCATGACCAGCCATCGTCCCTATCGCCGCCAGCGCTCGGCCGAGGAGGCGTTTGCCGAGCTGCGCAGCTGCGCCGGGAAGCAATTTGATCCCGAGCTGGTCGAACACTTTATCAAGGCCGTTCGCCATTCCGTGCGCGATCCCATCCAGGCCGCTGACGAGGATTTTATGAACCAGTTTACCCATGCCCTGCAGGCCGACGAAGTCGTCACCGATGCCAACGACGCTCATGGATTAGCCAAATCGCTGAGCACCGGCGGTCGGCGAATCATCGCCGGTCCCCTGGCCGACGAGCAGGAGCAGCTTGATTTTGGCACCGTTCCCACCACCCCGCTCGAAAACCAGATGTCACAGCAGAAGTATCTGCGCCTGCGACTGGAAATCGAACGGCTGGCATGCTCGATCGACACCGGGGACGTGGCCTCCCTGGCGGCGATGGCGGTAATCCTCTGCGACAGCGCCCGCGATGAGGGGCTTAAAGAAATCGCCAACCGCGCCGAAATTCTCGAACGCTCGGCCCGCCTGTCCGATACCCGCGCCATCATCCATACGGTTAATGAGCTGCTGCGACTGTGCGACTCGGCACAGAAACTCGATGAGGGGCTCAGCGAAAATCTGCGGCGGCGCTTCGCCTGGCAGACCCCCCCCCAGCCGCTGGCGGTGCCCGCCGATACCGAGGGAAGCGAGGGCGCTGCACCGACCACCGTTCGTCGGGCAATTCCCCCGGCCGAGCGCATCCGCCGCTGGGGCATGATGTTTCCCCCCAAGCCCGTGGCCCCGATTTCCCCGGCCGAATCGGCGACCACAGAACCGGCGACGGGATCGGTGACCCCCGGACCGGTGACACCCGCGCGCCGCATTGTGCGCAGTCCCTTCGCGGTGGAACCGCTGACGGCGATCGTCGCCGATGGCCCCGCCACCCCTGCTGCCGAGGCCGATCCCACGCGCCCGCTCCGCCTGGTGCGCGTGCGCGGTGCCTCCCCGGCAGCGGCATCCCTTTTCAACGACTAAATCCCCCACCAACGACCCTCCCCAAGTGCAGCCAGTGCCCCCACTGGCTGAAATCCCTTTGCTGCGCAACGGCCGGTGGGGGCACGCCGCACTCAAGACCCACCCCCCTTGCCAGCCAGTGCCCCCACCGACTTCTCGCGCGGATTTTCGGCCCCGGCGCTGCCGCGCCCCCGCGCTGGCGCGATATTATCCCGCCATGAACCCGGTCCATTTCTGGAACCATCTGCCCACTTTTATCCAGCGCATCCTGCTGGGTAACTTGATCCAGTTGATCTTCGTGGTGCTTCTGCGAATCGTGCTCAAGCGATATGGGTGGCTGCAGCCAGTCATCGATCGCGTTGGCCCACGCAGGCTGCGAACCCAGTCCGAACGCCGCGGCGGATGCCTGCTCATCGGCATCGCCTGGTTCGCCCTATCCTGGTACGTCGGGCACTGGGGCTACAAGGCCGTCGATACCATCGTCCACTGGATGCTCGGTCGCTAATTTGCCTAATTGTCCGCAAATCAAAGGGTCGCAGAGGCAGGCTCAATGTGCAGCAGGATGCGAACTACAGAGACGCCGTTAGCGAAAATCCTTGAGAACACAGCATCCTTCAAGACTACCCGAAATTTTCGCTTCCGCTCGAAAATTCAAGCCACGACAAGGTGGGCGCCACACCCGCAAAAATCACCACCGCGATCAATCCAGCCAGAAAAGTAAATCGCACTGGGTTCGCCGAAGACGCCATGGACGTTCACTGTAAGGGGGAAGAGGGCTTGAACAAGGCTAACGCGCCGCTCGCAAATGCTTCTCCGTCAAATCCCTGTTGCGATCGGAAGCAGCCCGGACGGTTCTGGGGCCGCGTGCTCTCTAGACCTCGAAAGACCTCGGACCACCCTGCTGAATTTGTCCACCGGTGCCTTAGATGAAAAATTGGACAATCACAATCCAGTGCATAATCGGACGATCTCCAGGGGAAGTTCGGGTTGATTGCCGGGCGTAAGAATCGAAACGTGGTCACCCGGGAGCAATACCATTTGCGCGTTTGGAAGCATATTGACACCGCCGCGCTCCACGGCCACGACCAGACAACCCGCGGGGAAACCCGCGAGATGGATCCGCCTGCCGGCAACGTGCGATCCGAATTGTATCCCGAGGTAGACCGTTCGCGGTTCGCTCGTCTGGGTGCCATGCCCAGTGCGATGCAAGTCCGCCTCCAACAGCGCGTCATAGATCGGCCGATCACGCAGCATTTCGGCTGTCAGATACGCTGCCAGGCTTGCAACGCAGATCGGAAACAGGAGCTCGTAGCCGCCAGTCATCTCGCTGATCAGGACAATTCCGGTGAGGGAAGCGCGCACTGAACCGGCAAAGAAACCGGCCATTCCGAGAACGGCGAGGGTCTGAGTCAGAATCGCCAGCGAAGGAAACATTCCGATCGCTCCTTTGGCGACGGCCGTACCCATGAGTGCGCCGAGGAGCAGCATGGGTGCGAAGATACCGCCAGGTGCGCCCGAGCCGTAGCTGATTGCGGTCATCAGAAACTTGACGGTCAACAAGACGATCAGGCCCAGGAAACTTATGTTCATCATTCCGGTCAGTACCGTTTGCGCGACGGCGTGTCCGCCGCCCACCGCATCAGGAAGCCACCACGCCGTCAATCCGACTATCAGCCCCGCGATGCCGGGGTGCGACCACCGCGGGAAACGCCGAAGGCGCATTGCGAAGGACTGGCTGGCAAGAAGCCCCTTGTTGAATAACACGCCCCCGAAACCCGCCAGGATGCCAATCAACGCGGCCAGCGGCAACAACTGAAGGGGCATCGATGACAACCCCTTCACCTCGAATGATGGCAAATCTCCGCCCAGACTCTGGGTGACAATGGTTGCGCACACTGCACCGACCAACGCCCCGGCGGCGGTGCGTGAGGACAACTCACGGTGTAGTTCTTCGACGACAAACATCAGGCCCGCCAGCGGAGCATTGAATGCCGCTGCCAGTCCCGCCCCCGCGCCCGCAGAGAGGAGTTGCGGCATGTCCGACTCGGCCGCGCCTAGAAGGGATGCCATGGCCCGCGCCACTGCGGCTCCCATCTGAACGGTGGGACCCTCAAGCCCCAGCGAAAGACCGGCCCCGATGCCGAAAACGCCGCCCAGAAACTTCACCGGTAACAGCGGTCGCCAATTCATCAACCGCAGGTGGAGCAATACGCCCTTCAGGTGTGGAATCCCGCTCCCTGCCGCCGCCGGCGCAAAGCGGCAAGTGGCCCAGCCCACGGCGGAGCCGAGCAGCAGCCCCAGAGCGGGAAGGACAGCCCAGCCCCAAGTGGCATGGAAATGCAACACGCCAAGTAACTTCCCTCGACAATGCTCGGAAAAGGTCAGGGCATGCCGAAACGCCACGGCGATCAATCCGGCGCAGATTCCAATGAACGCCGTCCGAAGGAAATGCACCCGCCGGGATGCTCGCCCTGGGGCCAGAGGCGCCTGTGACGTCACTGACGATGCAGTCCCTGCTCCATTTCGTACGCTTTCGGTCATGCGTTCAGGGTAGCGAATTTCAGGTTGCAAGCCATGCCAACTGCGCGGGGTGGCAGTACCCAGAGCGTGGCCCAGCGTAGCGTCACGTACGACACCGCTGCGTGAATCGTGGTCGGATCTGTTCACCCTGTTGCATGCGGAGTTGGGGCGAGAATGGTCCGCTCGCGAGACTCATTAATAAGCTCAGGGTGGATTCGGAGTGAGCGGTGCGGGAACTAACTAACGGAGTTGGCGCGCCGAAGGCTGGTGTGCCCGTGTGCTTGCGGCGATACAACCCGTTTCGCGCCTCAGTAGCGGAGCGTCTTCGCCGTTTGCGATGCTGATGATGCACGCTCGGCGGCCAGCAGTCATTTCGACGTGGCATTCCGTTGATGGCGGCTCTCGGAAACGCATCAGATTCGGACCTCATTCCGAGATTGATCGCCCAGGGTCCGTGGATTCGGAACGTCATGATGAACGCGCGGACCCTCCGGTAAGATGGGAATCTCGCGATGCTGGGTCGGCATAAGAGTCTCATTTACTGCTCTGTTGAGTCCTTCAACAGCAGCTTGCGGATCGATTTCAATTCCCGCCGGCGTTTCGCGGTGGTTTGGGGATAGGCCATTTTTAAGTCGCGGAGTGCATCAAGAACAATCTGGGAAACGATCAGCCGGGCATTCTCCTTATCATCGGCCGGAACGACGTACCAGGACGCGTTATGGGTACCCGTCTCCGTCAGGCACTCCTCGTACGCGTCCATATAGCGGCTCCAGTATCTCCTTTCGTGGAGGTCTGCGAGGCTGAACTTCCAGTTCTTGTCCGGCTCATCGATGCGCTCAAGGAATCGCTTTCGTTGCTCCTCTTTCGACAGGTGAAGAAAAACTTTGATGATCCGCGTACCGTTGCGGTGGAGATGCGATTCCATATCCACGATTGAACGATATCGTCCTTTCCAAGCCAGGTAGGGTGGGTGTACCCGCACCCACCGTCTTCATTCCGCATTCTGACGCAAACGGTGGGTAAGTATACCCACCCTACATGCTTCCCCCAGAAGCCAGGTAGGGTGGGTGTACGCACCCACCGTCTTCATTCCGCGTTCTGGGGCGAACGGTGGGTGAGTACACCCACCCTACACGCTTATTTGCCAGTTTCATGACCGT
>JBBSFP010000148.1:0-6818 GCA_038238625.1 Tepidisphaerales bacterium | reverse complement strand
GTGTTTAGCCCCGACCAACCTTTGAACAAGGTCATAAATGCGTGGATGGGCAACAATACGATGCAGCAGACGCCGAAGCATACTTTCTACATCGGGCTGAACCGTTGCAGCGTATGAATGACGGTCATCTGATCTTCGGGGGTAAGGCCGTTGTAAAAAGGTAGACGAAGAAGGCGATCACTCAAATCCTCGCTGACCGGGCAATCACCTGGGCGGCCACCGAAGTTGCGGCCCATATCGGAAAGATGAAGGGGCAGATAGTGAAACACTGCCAGAATCCCGTGGTCGCGAAGGTGGCCGATGAGGGCCTGACGGGCAGCCAGCGATGGTAGCAACAGGTAGTACATGTGCCAAGCCTGTTTGCAGTGGGCGGGGACGCTCGGCGTGGCAATGCCATGGGTGGCGGCCCAGTCAACCAAATGCATTTGGTAGGTCTCCCACACTTGTTGTCGCTTAAGCTGGATCGCTTGATACATCTCCAACTGGCCATAGAGAAACGCCGCCAGTACATCAGACATGAGATAGCTGGACCCTATGTCGACCCAGGTGTATTTATCGACGAGGCCACGAAAGAATCGACTGCGATTGGTGCCCTTTTCGCGAAGGATTTCTGCACGTTCGATGTATTTGGGATCGTTAATCAGCAGCGCACCGCCTTCGCCGCAGGTGATGTTTTTGGTTTCGTGAAAACTCTGGGTGGCCAGGCAGCCAAAGGTGCCCAGGTTGCGTCCGCGATATTGGCCGAACAGGCCGTGGGCGTTGTCCTCGACGATGGAAATCCCGGCATCGGCAGCGAGCTTGCAGATGGCGTCCATCTCGCAGCCCACACCGGCATAATGGACAGGGACGATGGCGCGAGTCTTGTCAGTGACCAGCCGGCCAAGCTGCGCTTCGTCGAGGTTCAACGTATCGGGCCGCACGTCGGCAAAAACGGGCTTTGCTCCGCGCAGCACGAAGGCATTAACGGTAGAGACAAATGTAAACGACGGCACGATGACTTCGTCGCCGGGCTGGATGTTCAGTAGCATCGCCGCCATTTCAAGAGCGTGCGTGCAGGATGTGGTAAGAAGCGCGCGCGAAACACCCAGCGATTTTTCAAGCAGGGCGTGGCATTTGTGAGTGAACATCTGGTCGCCGGCAATCTGACCGATGGCCATGGTCTGGGCTATGTATTCCTGCTCGCGCCCGACCAGGGAGGACCGGTTGAATGGGATGCGGAAGGGGGGTGGGGTCATGCGTGCGACATCCACAGGTGATAGTAAAGTTTCACATCGGTAGTCACAAAGCCGGCATGTTGATAAAGACGCTGGGCAGCGAGATTTCGGGCCTGAGTTACGACGCGCGTTCGTTCGACTTGTTGGGCCGAAAACCAGCTCAATGCGGCCGCGACCAGTGATCCACCCATCCCTTTGCCCCGGTGCGACGGAGCGACCCCAATGAGCCCGATGCTTCCCATGCCTGCAGGGCGGTCGGTTTCGCAGGTAATGAAACCGGCGATCGTGCCATTGATAGTAGCGACCAAAACGTTGACGCCATCGCCGGTCAAGCTTCGATTACAGCTCTTTTGGGTCCATACTTCATAAAGCAATTGGCATTTTTCTCTGGGGAAACGGGAGTCGAAGTAGAAGCGCGTATCGGTGAACGAGGTCTTGGCGATATTGATGATGGCAGGGACATCGGATTCTTTTACCGGTCGAGTGGTGATGTTCGGTGGTAGGCTGCCGGTTTTGCATTCGAAAGTGAGGCGAACGTCTACAAGGTTGAAACCATTTTGTTCTGCAAGCTGCGTAGTGACTGCATGATTCAGGTCGGCGACAAAATAAAGGCAGGCGATTTTGTGCTGACTGCACCATGTGCGGATGTCCGCTACGCGCTGATCAGTTAACTGGGATTGAACGGCACGCGCGATGCGCACACCAAAAAATTCGGTGTCCCATACCAGCAGTTCACATGGTTGAGCATCATTCATGATGCATCGGCACTTATGGGGGTATCGGTCTGTTGCCGAACTGCGTAGGTGGGGCGTTCCATGGTACGGAAATGCAATCGTGCAAGATATTCACCCAGGATACCCAGGGCGAATAGCTGTGCGCCGCTGAAGATGGAGATGATGGATGCCAAAAAGGCGAAGCCCTGCCCGCGCGCGGCGCCCGGATCGAAAAAGTAGCGGCCAAGCACGATCGCCAATACCAGCATACCGAACAGCGTGAAACCAAACCCGATGAAGCTCGCCAACTGCAGGGGCCAGGTGCTAAACCCGGTGACCATGTTCAAAGCATGCACCAGCAACTTTCGCAAAGTGTAATTGGATACGCCTGCGGCGCGGGGATCATGCTGAACTTCGACAGCGGCAAAACGAGTGGTGGCCCAGGTCAGGAGCACATCGAGCGAAACGAACGGGCTTCGATAGGTGGCAAATGCATCGCGCAATTGAGTGCGCAGAACGCGGAAGGCACTGATGTTGCGGGCCGTGTCGGCACCCATGGCTTTTTGCAAAACAATCTTCGTCAGTTGCGATGCGAGATTGCGCCACAGTCCGTGCGTCATTGCCTTTGGGCGGCCATAAACCACATCCAGCGCGGTGGCGGGATCGTTCAACCGCGCTAACATTTTAGGAATTTCCTCAGGTGGATTTTGGAGATCGTCGTCGAGCGTAACGCAAAATTCGAAGCGGGCCTGGCGCAACCCGCACAACAGCGCGTTGTGTTGTCCGTAGTTCCGCATCATGTCGATACCGCGCACCCATGGGTATACGCTGGCCAGATGGGTGATGATTCGCCAACTGCCATCGCGGCTGCCATCGTTAATTAGAAGGGCTTCAAAATTTGCAGTTCCCGCCAGCGCGCACAGCACCGGTTCGAGGCGCTTGATCAGCAGTTCCAGCGTATGTTCACTGTTGTAAACTGGAACCAGGGCGGTGATACCCGCCTGCAAATGTTCGGACGAACGGCCCTGAAGATTCTCATTTGCCATGAAGGCTATTTCTTACCGAGAAAAAGGTCGCGTCCCTGCACCAAAGCGGCCATCTTTCGATCGGCGATGGAGCGTTTGTTCATCCAGAATCCGCAGTCGGGATGCACCCATTTCACGCGGCCAGGGCCCAGAATTTTGGTAGCCGCCTCGATGCGCTGCGCTACTTCTCCGGGGGTTTCGACGGTGTTCACCTTGATATCAATCACACCGAGTCCGACACCGATCTTGGGGTCGAGGTGTTCTTTGAAATGCGACAGTTCATCGTAGCCGCGGAAAGCGAATTCCAGGACCACATGATCGCAGTGCAGCTTGTTCATGAAGCCGATCAGCTTTTGCCAAGTACCTTTTTGAATGCTTTGCCCGCCGTAGTTTCCAAAGCAAATGTGGACGCCTTTCTCCCTGGCGTTGGTAGCTGCGTCGAGGATGCGGTTGATGGCGACGGCAGCCCAGTCCCCTTCAGCGGCGTGCCCGGTGATGTTGGCCTCATCCACTTGCAGCACCTGCGGGTCCAGTTCAGCCACCTGTTTGGCAAGTGCCTTTCCCAGGGCATCTGCCAGCTCGGCTTTGGATTTGTAATGGTGGTCCATCAGCGTTTTGCACAGCATGTGCGGACCGGTCAGCGTGAACTTCAAGGGATGAAACGTGAGGGCCCGGGCTCGCTGATAATCGCGTGGCAAATTGAGCGTGCCTTCATCGATGGGCCCTTCCACCACGCCAGCCGGCTCGCTGCGAAAGCCCATCCCCTCAAGTTTAGAGAATTCATGAATATCATTGCGGGTGATTTGCGAGCGAATGTTCTTCATTGGTCGGATGAAGTATTCGATCATGCCGTTGGTGTCGGGGTGATTCACATCAAAGCGATATAGTTCACCATCGGCTACCACGTCGATGCCAGCCATCTCCTGGGTTTTAAAAACCACGCGTGTGGCATCGGCGAGGGCCTGCTGGCTGGGCAGGGCGACCAACCATTCCGGTAGCGGATAGGAACCCACTACCGTGGTGCGAATTTCCGGCGTTGAATGGGGCTTCAACATGGGCATCTCCTAAGATAAGCGAAGCAGAATACAGTTCTCGCACTCTACGCGTGGTGCATCGTGCGTACAAGGACAAGTGATTTCACCTGCGGGGTGGGGACTTGGTGCCCCGGTAGAGGAGTAATATACTGCCACTCTTTCAAACCAGGAGTTTGTCAAATGTCCGGTCCACAGCTTCCCAAAGGCCATGCCGCACACACCGTTGACGCCGATGAACCCGAGAGCCTCCCAGGTGAATTTTCCCGTCCCATTTGCATCACCATGCTCGGAGCGGGCAGTGGATTCACCGTGCGGCTCATGAATGACGTGCTCTTGATCGCCGGAACCTTGGGGGGTGAGATCCGATTGGTTGACATCGATCGTGATCGCTTGACCACGATGCACAAGGTGGTTGAGAAAGTGATTGAAGCTCAGGGTCAGACGAGACGCTGGAAGGTCTCTGCTACACCCGACCGGGCACAAGCCCTTCCTGGAACTGATTATATCGTCAACTGCATCGAAGTTAGCGGCACCGCCTGCGTGCGCTTCGATAATGACATCCCCGCGAAGTATGGCGTTGACCAGTGCATCGGTGACACTATCGGCCCGGGTGGGCTTTTCAAATCCCTGCGCACTGTGCCGGTTTGGCTAGAGATACTGCGCGATGCCGCACGCATGTGCCCATCGGCATTGGTCCTAAATTACACGAATCCGATGAACGTGATGTGCCTGGCGGCCGGGCGTACCAGCGCTATGCAAATCGTTGGCCTTTGCCATAGTGTTCAGAAGACAGGTCATGTGCTGGCCCAGCGCGCCGGTGTGCCCTACCTGGAAATGGCCTGGGAATGCGCGGGTATTAACCACATGGGGTGGTATACGAGCCTGCGGCACGAGGGGCGCGATCTCTACCCGATCCTGATGGAAAAGGCGCGCCGGGATCTCGCTGGAACCCCTTCCGACCCTGAAGACCAAAAGGATTTGGTGCGCAAAGACATGATGCTGCACTTCGGTGCTTTCATTACCGAATCCTCGGGTCACCTCAGCGAATATCTGCCATATTATCGCAAACGCAAAGACATTCTCACTCGCTATTGTCGGGATGCTTACCATGGTGGCTCAAGCTTTTATGCGGATAACTGGCCCGCCTGGCGCAAGGACGCCGACACCAAGCGCATGGCAATGCTGCGTGGCGAAGAGTCGGTTAAGTTCAATCGCAGTTGGGAATACGCCAGTTGGATTATCGAAGCGCGCGAGAAAGATCGGCCGTTCCGGATTCACGGCAATGTGATGAACACACCGCGCACGCGGAATGCCTCGGGAAACGCGGGGCCGTTGATCAGTAATCTTATGGCCGATGGTTGTGTCGAGGTGTCGACGATGGTTGACCGCAACGGGTTTAATCCAACGGCCTACGGAAAGCTTCCGCCGCAAATGGCCGCGCTATGCGATTCAAACATGCGGGTATTTGACCTGGTGGCGACCGCTTGCATCGAACGGAGCAAGGAAGCCGCCATCCATGCGTTGCTGCTCGACCCGCTGACCAGCGCCTGCTGTAGTACCGATGAGATTCAGCGGATGACGCTGGAATTGTTCGATGCCGAGCAGGAATTCCTTCCGGGCTACAAATAAACAACGTCGGGCCGGCATCAGTGGTGGTCCAGGATTGCATGGGGGCGATAGGGTTCTTCCAGCCGGGTGATTTCCTCGGGTGAGAGTTTCACATCCAGTGCCGCGATGGCCTCGTCGAGATGCTTTAGCTTGGTGGCACCGATGATCGGGCTGGTAACCGAAGGCTTCGAACACAGCCACGCAAGTGCTATCTGCGTGTTGGCAACACCGCGCTGGCTGGCCACTTCGGTAACACGATCGGCGACAGCAAAATCATCGGCGGTGTAATACATCTTGTGAGCAAAATCATCGCTCTTGGCCCGGGCGGTGTCACCCCGGACGTTCAAATCCCGGCTGCGATTTCCCGCTAAAAAGCCCCGCGCCAGCGGTGACCATGGAATTACGCCGATGCCCTGATCCGCACAGAGCGGCAGCATCTCGCGCTCTTCCTCCCGATAGATCAGGCTCAACTGATTCTGCATTGAGACAAACCGCGTCCATCCATGTTGATCGGAAGTGTAAAGCGCCTGCGCGAATTGCCAGGCAAACATGCTCGAAGCCCCGATGTAGCGAGCTTTGCCCGACTTCACAACATCGTGCAGCGCTTCGAGCGTTTCGGCGATTGGGGTGTGATAGTCCCAGCGGTGCGTCTGATACAGATCAACATAGTCGGTGCCCAGGCGTGTGAGGCTGGCATCGATCTCATGCATGATCGCCTTGCGCGACAGCCCCTTATCATTGGGACCATCGCCCATCTTGCTGAAGACCTTGGTCGCGATCACCACATCTTCGCGCCGGGCCAACTCGCGCAGCGCCCGGCCTGTGATCTCTTCGCTGACGCCGGTTGAATAGACGTTGGCGGTGTCGAAAAAGTTGATGCCTGCCTCCAGCGCCCGCGCGAAAAACGGGCGGCTGTCAGCCTCCTCCAACACCCAGTCGCGCCACTTTTTCGAGCCGTAGGTCATGCACCCCAGGCAGATGCGCGACACCTTCAAACCCGTTTTGCCAAGATTGATGTATTCCATAGCAAAGCGTTCTAAATGATGGTCGGCGGGCGTGCAATGTCCCAGTTGACCGGCCCCCGCTCCTCAACTGGGTGCCCCCGCTGAATCCCGTAACGTTCGCCTTAAAATCTTGTTCGATGCCGTGCGTGGAAGGGCGTCTACAATTTGCACCTGGTCCAGATGAAACAGTGGATTCAATCGCGACCGAATGGCTTCCTGT
>JBBSFP010000147.1:0-6822 GCA_038238625.1 Tepidisphaerales bacterium | reverse complement strand
GGAAGTTGCTGCTGCAACATTTTAAAGCCCCATCGCCCGGTCTGCCTGGCGAAAGTCCAGCCAATCCCGACCAACTTGAAGGCTGGGAAGATTACGTACTAAGGGAGCCAAAGATATATAGATAGCTCAATTAGTTGAACTGATTCCGCGTGCATTCTACTTCATTTTGATTACGTCTTTTCGTAATGGAACTTTCGACCGATTACCTCACCGCCTCCCCGCACCAACGGTGGGGGAAGCAAAGGGGATGGAGAAACGAGACTGGCAGCCCTGACTATGCTGCGCGTGGTGAGTAACCTCAAGCAAAAGCTGGGGCTGAGCGATGCGCAGGTGCGGACTTTGATCGTGGATGATTCGAATAAGATTCTGGCGCAGAGCGGGAATTAGACCGTCGTTTACGGCTGCCAGCGGACAAACCCTTCGATCGCTTCGTACTCAGCCATGCCCATGAGGTTATAGATGCGGGCGGTCTCGCGGTTGCGTGCTTCGGCGCGTTGCCAGAATTCACGCTCGTCAACACCGGGGTACATCGCGCGGTCTTTTTGTGATTGATGTTTGAAGATCGCGCTGCGTTTGCGGAAAAGCTCCTGAGGGCTGAGGGGCACGGCCATCTCAATTTCCTGTGCCTCCCATTCCTGCCACGCCCCGCGATAAAGCCAGATTTCACATTGCGCCATCCAGGGGCGGTCTTTCAGGCGCCGCAGCGCTTTCATGATGGCCGCCAGACACACGCGATGGGTCCCGTGCGGATCAGACAGGTCGCCAGCCGCATACACCTGATGGGGCTTAAGCTGCTCAAGTATTTTTTGAACCAGCGCGATGTCTACTTCGCACAGCGGCTTTTTGCGCACCATTCCGGTTTCGTAAAATGGCATGTCCAGAAAATGCAGCCGATCCATGGGCATGCCACAGGCGCGTCCGGCCGCGCGGGCTTCGCCACGGCGAATGATGGTCTTAATCTGCCGCACCTGGTCGTCGTCGGCTTCGCCCGGTTTTTTATCGCGGAGCAATTGCTGAATGTGGTCTTCCAGCTTGGTGGTATCCGCGCCACTCAAGTCAAAGAGGCGGTTAAAATCCCCCCCGAAATCAACAAAGCGCGCGGCATCGGCATCAAACACAGCGATGTTGCCCGATGTCTGATATGCCACGTGCACTTCATGTCCCTGGTCCACCAGCCGAATCAGCGTGCCGCCCATGGAGATCACATCGTCATCGGGGTGGGGCGAAAAGATCAGCACGCGCTTGGGGAAAATCTCGTCGGTTGGGCGATCGATATCGCCCGGCCTCTTGGCGGAGGCGGGCTTGCCACCGGGCCAGCCAGTAATTGTTTCCAGCACGGAGCGAAACACGTCGAGGTTGATTTCGTATGCGGACCCACGTGCGGCCAAAAGGTCCTGCAGGCCCGACTCGTTGTAGTCCTCATCGGTCAGCTTCAGGATCGGTTTTTCCACATGTCGCGCGGCCCAGATCACTGCCCGGTGTGTCAGGGCGGTGTCCCAATCGAGGATCGGCCCCAGCCGCCAGGGCGTTTTCAGCCGGGTCAGTTCCGCCGCCGCGGCGCGGTCCAGCATCATGCGTGAATGGGGGTGCTGCTGCAGAAAGCTGGCGGCCACCGACGCCGTCATGGGGCCTTCCACCGCTTGCTGATTGATCTCTGCCTTATGCTCACCGTATGCGATCAGCACCACTTGCCGAGCATCCAGGATCGTGCCCACGCCCATGGTGATAGCGCGCCGGGGTACATTCTCGTTCCCAAAAAAGTCGCTGGCGGCATCCATGCGGGTCACACGGTCGAGCGTGATCAATCGCGTGCGGCTGTCGCGACCCGAACCCGGTTCATTAAAACCAATGTGCCCCGTGCGACCAATCCCCAGGATCTGCAGATCAATCCCTCCGGCATCAATAATCGCCTTCTCATAAGCGGCGCAATGGGCGGCCACCTCTTCAAGCCGAACCGTGCCATCGGGGAAATGAATGTTCTGCGCTTCGATGTCGACATGATCAAACAGGTATTCATTCATGAACCGGCGATAGCTCTGCAACTGCGTTGGCTGGATCGGAAAATATTCATCCAGGTTGAAGGTGATCACATTCTTAAACGAAAGCCCCTGCGTGCGATGCAGGTGCACCAGCGTTTCATACACTTTCACGGGCGTCGAGCCCGTGGCAAGCCCCAGCACGCAGGTACGCCCTTCGGCAGTTCTTTGGCGAATCAAATCGGCGATGTCATGCGCCACGGTAATGCTTACATCCAACGCGTCTTCCCACACGAACGTTTCGATGCGTTCGCAACCCGTACCCACGCGCATTACCGCCAATGGTTTGGCCGAGGCGGAAGGCTTTTCGCCATGGTTTTGCGTCTCAGCCAGTTCGCCGGCATGCTGCCCGGTCGAATTATTTTTAGCTCGTAAAGTCATATTCACTCCTGCAAGACAATAGCCGTACAATAACTGTTCAAAATCGACAAGGACAGATGAGCGGTGATTCGCACGCGATATCTTTGAGGAACCAATCATGTCAGAAATTCCATTCTCGCCTGCTGCGGCAGTGAGTACAGCAGGAAGCGCCAATAGCGGAACTCCTCCGTTGGCCGGGCGTGCTGCTCCGCCGCCCATCGAGTCCCGTCAGCGCGAATTGCTGAGATTGCTGTGGCAGGAGGGCCGTCTGAGCCGCTGGGAACTCCACGAGCGCACCAATCTCAACCCCAACGCCGTGGGGATGGAGGTCGCTACGCTGCTGGAGCAGGGGATCGTGCGCGAGCTGCCATCAGAGCCATCGGGCCCCGGCCGCCCCCGCGTGCCACTGGAAATTGATCCAGCTACGCGATCGGTTTTAGGCTTGGCCATCCAACCTGGCCGCATCGAGATCGGAAGACTCAACCTTCGCGGCGCTCTCATGGGTCAGCCGGTCGCACGCCAGGTCAGCGATCAGGATCGGCTGGTCACCGCAGCAGCGGAGCTTGTCCGCGACGATATCAATCCGCAGTCGTTGGCCGTGGGGATCACCTCGACCGGCTTTATCGACAGTCAGCGGCATGCGATCCTGTACAGTTCCGCGCTATTGCCGGATCGCGGAGAAGCATCGTTGCAGGCGCTGTACGACACCGGTGGCGATTGCCCCATCATTTTAGAAAACGATATGCATGCCCTGGCCGCTCGATGGCTGCTCACCAGGCAGGCGGCGGCAGCCGAGGACGTCCTGCTCGTGCGCATCGACGATGGGGCTTTCGGCGCGGCCATGCTGATCGGAGGCAAGCCCAATCGCGGCTGCGTCACCGGTGGTAACGAATTGGGACACACCCGCTTTTTTGTAGACACCGATGTCTGCTACTGCGGACATGCAGGTTGCCTGGGGCGCATTTGCAGCACCGCGTTTCTGCACCGCCATGGAGGAAAGGGAACACTCCTGGAGGCCGCCGCGAATTTTGATACCCATGACAAGGCGATGCAGACGATTCTCAACTACGTATCCGCCGGGCTGGCCAACGCGGCTAACTTTATCCGGCCCAATCGGCTGGTGCTCGTCAGCGCCCTGACGGCCAACAGCAAATTGCAGGAGCAGTTGCTGGAATCGGTTCGCAGGCAACTACTCGGCCAGTTGGTAACCCGCATCGCGATTGACTTGTGGGACCAGCCCGCCGGTCACCCGGCCGAGAACGCGGGGTGGCTCGCATTGGCCAGCCTGTATCGTGAAGGGTGGAACCGCTAAAGCGTTTCGGTTGCGGTGCAATCATTCCACACGTCGAAGTGGCGATCGGAAGACATTGCGATCTTTAGATGGTGCAACTGCGCTTCGCGAAGTTGATCGCAAACCTCGTCAAGGGTGTACGCAGCCAGCAAAGAGCGATGAAATTCCGCCTGAAGGAGGGGTGATTCGTTGCCGGCATGCCGGGCGACCAGCGCGCTGGCGACCATCGCATCGGCGGGGCGAGCCAGGTCGCGCAGGAAGATGATTCCAGCCGGAGCGATCAGCCTTTTGACTTCTTTCCACAACCCAATCGGTTCGCTGACATGATGCAAAAGGCTATTGGAAAAAACGACCTGAAATGATTGCTTCGGCAGAGGAACGCGTTTGGCATCGGCGCGCAGCAGATAAATCTTTTCACGCAGATTCGCGGCATCGACAGCGTCGCTCGCGATACGCAGCATCGCATCGGATGCATCGCAGGCGGTGATTCTCCAATCCGACTTCTGTCGCAGCAATCGGATGGGAATATCTGCCGGGCCACATCCCAAATCGAGTGCATGGAGGCTGGCACGATGACCTGTCAGCTCTAAAAGCCGACTCACGAACGCATCATTTGCCCCGGCAAAATCCGCTCGCGCGTAGGCATCCGCCTCATGCGGCAAGTCCATTAGTTCGGCTTCAGGTTGGCGGTTCATATGGCGAATCGTTTTGGGCTAATGGTTTCAAACGTTGTCTAACAAATGCCGCAAAATGCAGTCGTGCACCTGGGGGGCCGCGATAAAGGCGGCGGGGTGATCGACGTCGTTCAAAAGCCTCGGCTGGTTGCTGATGAGCATGGGCCCGGTGGGCGAGGGCTCCATCGGCAGGCCGTGCGAGCCGCGAATTTGATCCGCATTGGCGGGAATCACTTCCAGCAGCGAGCGCATGCCTAATTTCCGTTTCAAGAGCGTCCGTGCGATCTTGAGTTTTGGAAAGCGCAGCGCTGGGTCAAGAAACAGCTCGGCGGGGTCGTAGCCCGGCTTGCGATGGATGTCGACGGTGCGGGCGAAATCGGGCATGCGGGCATCATCGAGCCAATAGTAATAAGTGAAAAAAGTGTGCGGCTCCGCCAAGGCCACCAGTTCGCCGGCGCGCGGGTGATCCAAATGGAGCGCTGTTTTTTCCACCGCACCGGCCACGCGTGCAACGCCCGGCGTGCTCTCGATCAATTGGCGGACCTCCCCAATGCGAAGTGGGTCATTGAGATAGATATGGGCAACCTGATGATCGGCTACGGCAAAAGCCGCGCTGGCGCCCGCATCCAGCAGCTCACGATTTTGTTCAACCCGCATCGTCAGAAGTCCGTTTTGGCGCAATACGCGGTTAAGATGCACCGGCTGATTGACCGGCACAATGCCATATTCGGACAGCACGATGATGCGCGCCTGTTGCTGCGTGTAGTGATCGATCAAATGCCCGCAGATGCGATCCAGATCGGCCAAATCCTTCTTGATATCACCCGCCGGGCCCACGCGCTGCAGGCAGTAATCCAAATGCGGCAGGTAAATAAGCGTTAGGGTTGGATTGTGCTTGCGATCAATATGCACAGCCGCATCGGCGATCCATTGCGTCGCGCCGATATCGGTGGCCGGTCCCCAGAATTTGAAGAGCGGGAATTGCCCCAGAGCGCTTTGCAATTCCTCACGCAACGAAGCGGGGTGGGTGTAGCAATCCGGCAGCTTGCGGCCATCGGCGGGGTACATGGGGCGCGGCGTCACGGTGAAATCCGCACTCGAATACATGTTGAACCACCAGAAGTGATTCGCGCAGGTAAACCGCGGATCGAGCGCTTTGGCCCGATCCCAGATTTTGGACCCCTGCACCAGCTTGTTGGCTTGCTTCCAGAATTTAATTTCACAATCGTCGCGGTCGTACCAGCCATTACCCACGATGCCATGCTCGTCGGGCCAGGTGCCCGTGAGGTAGGTGGCTTGCACACTGCAGGTGACGGCGGGTGTTACGGGCCCGATGTGCATCAATTTCCCCGCCCTGGCGAAAGCAGTGAGTCGCGGGGTGGCGGCGCTAAGCAGTGATTCGGTCAGCCCCACGGCGTTGATGACGATGGTCTTGTGCACTGGCCTTGTGATACGCGATCAGGGCAGGCGTTCCAAATCGGATGAGGTGTCATAGTCGAGCGCGGCCGGCGGAAAGGGCACCTGATGCAGCACGGTAAGGTGCTGCGTTAAGATCCCCTTGGCACCGGCACGGTCAGGCAGGGATTGCAGTTGCGGAAAAAAAGAAACACCGAAGAATGCGGGAATACCGACGCCGTTGCCATAGGCACACGCGGCCAGCGGGTGGCTGGATTCGGAAAGTTGTCGCAGCACATCGGGTGTGATCAGCGGCTGGTCACAGGACATGATGATCACGCCGTTAATGCCTTGATTGGGCTCAACGTGTTTCATCGCGGCAGTCAGTCCGCATTTGATGCTCGAACCCATTCCGTTGTTCCAGTGTTCGTTGATTACGAATTGCTGAAGATCAAGGTTTGTATCCTCGACGATGCGGCAGGCGTACGCGCCAAGCACCACGATGACCGGCCCCACACCCGCCGCCGCTGCATTCTGCAAGGCTATCGCCAGCAGTGTTTGACCGTGGTGGCGGATCAACTGCTTTGGTTGCCCCATGCGCGCGGATTCACCGGCCGCGAGCAGAATAATCGGAGTTTTTGGAGTGTTATCAGGCATTTTCGCATCCAATGCCGCTGAAGGCGCTTTGTATTTCCGCGACGATAGAGAGCGCAATTTCATGGGGTCCATCGGCCCCGATGTGCAGCCCGACCGGCCCGTGCAGCCGTTGGCTTTGCGGCAACTGCAACCGCATGCGTTCAGTGCGCGCCCGGGAGCCGACGATTCCAACATACGCCGCCGCCGATGGCAGCAGGTGCCGCAGAAGCTCCAGGTCGTTTTGAAAATGGTGCGTCATCACGACCGCAGCGGTGCGGGTGTCCGGGCGCAGCGTCCGCAGATCCAACGCACGCGGATGGGACAATATCTGTTTGCCCACGCGCGGAAATCGCTGGCTATTCAGCCATGCCTTCCGGTGGTCGATGACCGTCACCTGCCAGCCCAGACGCTCGGCGAGGTCCGCCAGTGG